>CAYLJK010000280.1:0-3896 GCA_964383975.1 uncultured Gemmatimonadales bacterium
CTGCCGGTGGACGCCGCGGACTGGGCCTTCGAAACCAGGATCCTGATGGCGGCGGAGCCGGCCATCCCACTGGGGCGCGCCCGCGTCCTCGCCCTGCGGGACTCGCTCCGGTCGCGACGGCCGTACCCGCTGCTCAAGGCCTTGACCTACTCCGAACCGGCGGAGGTGACCGGCGCGCTCGTTCAGCGCTACCTCGACGGACTGTTGAGCGTGCGATTGCGCGAGCGCCAGGTCGCCGAGCAGGCCGCTGGGGAGCTAGCCGCCGGAGGGCCCTTCGGCGCGTTGCTCGCGCACGCGCTGCGGGCCGAGATCGCCCACGCCTCCGGCGATGACCGCCGCGCCCTGGCCGCCCTCGACTGGTTCGATCTGGCGCCGTCCCGTTGGACGGCGCTGCCCTCGCACTGGGGCACCCGGGCCAGGTTCCTCCGCGCCGAGGTGCTGCGGGCTCTCGGCCGTGCTGACGAGGCTGCGGACTTCTACGAATCCGTACACTCCTCGATCGACGCGCCGTACCTCGCCCTGGCGCACCTCCGTCGCGCGCAGCTCCACGCGCGCCGTGGCGACACCGCGCAGGCCCGGTTCCACTACGGTCGGTTCCGATCCCTGTGGCAGGACTGCGACCCGGAGTTCCGTCCGCTCGTCGAGCAGGCGCAGCGGGAACTGGCGGCACTACCGGCCGCGGCGCAGTAACTTGTCGCCCATGATCCTCGATCTGCTGGCGATCGCCGCCCATCCCGACGACGCCGAGCTGACTTGCGGCGGGACCCTCGCCCTCGCGGTGAAGCAGGGCTATCGCGTCGGCATCCTCGACCTGGTCGCTGGCGAGACCGGCACGCGCGGCAGCCCGGCGCTGCGTGCGAACGAAGCCGAGCGAGCCGCCGCCGCCCTCGGCGTGCACGTGCGCGCCAACGCCCAGCTCCCCGACGCGCACCTGCACAACACCGACGAGACGCGACGCGTGGTCGTGGAGTGGATCCGGCACTACCGCCCGCGCACCGTCATCCTCCCTTTCCCCGTCGGCCGCCACCCCGACCATCGCGTCGCCTCGGAACTCGGACGGGACGCCTGCTTCCTGGCCGGGCTCGCCCGGTACGACGCGAACGGGAAGGCGCACCGGCCGCACAAGGTTCTGTACGCGCTCGCGTACCGGGAGGACCCGGTGAAGCCGACGTTCGTCGTGGACATCAGCGCCACGATGGCGCGCAAGATGAAGGCGATCCGGTGCTACGCGTCGCAGTTCGATGGGGCGAAGAATGCCGGCGAGATCTTCCCTACCGGGCAGCGGCTGTACGAGCTGGTCGAGACGCAGTCGGCGCATTATGGATCGCTGATTCGGTGCAGGTACGGCGAGCCGTTCTTCGCGCATGAGACGGTGGAGATCGGCGATGTGGTGAACCTCGGAGTCCAGTCCATGTAGAGAGAGGAGAGAGGAGAGAAGAGAGAGGACTACGGGCGGGTGGCGCGGACGCGCAGGAGGCCTCCGATGAGCGCGCGGACCCGGCGCGTGCGCCGGATCAACGGCGCGGCCAACTGCGCCGGAATGCGGCCTGCCAGCACCGCCACTCTGAGGTGACTTTCCAGCTCAACTGCCGAGGCCCGAGCCATTCGGAGGAACCGCACCCCGTCAGGGCTCCGACCGCGGCCGTAACCCTCTGCGACGTTGGCCGGAACAGACTGCGCCGCGCGGATCGTCTGGTCGCGCGCGGACTGCGGAAGGGGCCCCCGAGCCCGGGCGGCCGCCCTTACAACCGCACCGGCAAGTTCCGCGGCCTCACGCCACGAGACGAGGTCCGTCAAGTCACCCGCCACACGTCCACAGTACGCCCCGCCGGTCACCGAGCGGTCACCAACTCCTCGGAGGGCTCGTCCCTCCTCGCACCCTCCCCGGTCCTCTCTCCTCTCTCTTCTCTCCCCTCTCTCCACCGGCTTATTATCCGGCCAGTGCCGAACAGCGCGATCTATCTCGACCACGCCGCCACCACCCCGGTCAGGCCCGAGGTGCGCGAGGCGATGCTTCCGTTCCTCGGTGGGGACCGGTTCGGCAATCCGTCCAGCGCGCACGCGTTCGGCCGCGCGGCGCGGGCGGGCCTGGAGGCCGCACGCCAGCAGGTCGCCGAAGCCCTGGGCGCCGAGCCGCGCGAGGTCTTCTTCACCTCCGGCGGCACAGAAGCCGACAACATGGCCGTCCTTGGCGCCGCGCAGGCTCAACTCCTGGGCTCCGCGCGCCGTGCCCATCTCGTCTCCTCGCCCACCGAGCACAAGGCAGTGCTCGCGTCCCTCCATGAAGCCGAGGCGTGGGGCGCGCACGTCACGATGCTCCCGGTGGACGACGACGGCGTGGTGGACCTGGAGGCGCTGGGCGAGGTGCTGCGGGGAACCGGGCCGGGCGGTCGGCCGACGCTCGTCTCGGTGATGTGGGTCAACAACGAGACCGGCGTCGTCCAGCCGGTCGCCGCGATCGCCGAGCGGTGTGCGGCCGCGGGCGTGCCGCTTCACAGCGATGCCGTGCAGGCCTTCGGCAAGGTGCCGATGGACCTGGGGGCGCTACCGCAGGTGAGCGTGACGATCAGCGCGCACAAGATCGGCGGTCCGAAGGGGGTGGGCGCCCTGGTCCTGCGAGACGGCGGCGTCGCGCGCGGAATGGTACACGGCGGCGGGCAGCAGGGCGGGCTGCGGCCCGGTACCGAGAACATCGCGGGGGCCGTCGGGTTCGGCGCGGCGGCGGCGCTGGCGGCGGTCGAGCGGCCGGAGGGGGCACCACGGCTGCGCGCACTGCGCGAGGCGCTGGAGGCGGCGCTCCGCGCGGTCGTGCCCGACCTGATCGTGCACGGCGCGGGTGCCGAGCGGTGCCCGCACATCCTGTACGTCAGCGTCCCAGGGACCGACTCCGAGACGATGCTGATGCACCTCGACCTCGCCGGGCTGGCGTGCGCCTCGGGTTCGGCGTGCACCAGCGGGTCGGTCGAGCCCTCGCACGTCCTCGAGGCGATGCGCGTCCCACGGGACATCGCGATCGCGGCCGTCCGCATGAGCCTCGGCGCGCTCTCAACCGCCGAGCAGGTCCCCGTCGTCGCGGAGATATTCGGGCGTGTGGTCGGCAAGGTGCGGCAGCTGCGCCGGGTACTCGACCTCAGGTGAGACGGTGGGCGCGGTGGCACGGAGGCACGGAGGCACCGTGAGGGCGGGGTCGAAGGTGCTCGTCGCGATGTCGGGCGGGGTGGACAGCTCCGTCGCGGCCGCGCTCCTCGTCGAGCAGGGCTACGAGGTCGTGGGCGCGACGATGAAGCTGTTCTGTTACGGCGACGGCCCGCTCCCCGACCGCCCGTGCTGTTCCCTCGAATCCATTCAGGACGCGCGCGCGGTCGCCGACCGGCTCGGCATCCCGCACTACGTCCTCAACCTCGAGGACCGCTTCGGGCAGGACGTGATCCGGAACTTCGTGGATGAGTACAGCCGCGGGCGCACGCCGATCCCGTGCGTGCGATGCAACTCCTTCACCAAGTTCAGCGACCTCCTGGCGCACGGCGACGCGCTGGATTGCGACTTCATCGCGACGGGACACTACGCACGCGCCGAGGGCGGCGTGCTGCGGCGGGCGGCCGACCGCGACAAGGACCAGACGTACTTCCTGTGGGGCATCCGGCGCGAGGTCGTGCCGCGGATGCTGACGCCGGTGGGGGCGCTCACCAAGGCCGAGACGCGGGCCGTCGCGCGCCGCCTGGGCCTCGTCACGGCCGACAAGCCGGAGAGCCAGGAGATCTGTTTCATCCCTGACGGCGACTACGTGAGGGTGCTGGAGGACTATCTGCCGGCCGACGCGCCGGCGCTCGCGCCGGGGCCGCTCGTGACGACCGCGGGCGAGGTGATCGGCGAGCATGCGGGGTTCGCCCGGTACA
>CAYLJK010000281.1:0-3869 GCA_964383975.1 uncultured Gemmatimonadales bacterium
CAGCGCCCGGTCCTCGGCGCGGTCCCGGGTGCGCAGCCAGGCCAGCGCGCGTGTGGTCACCTCCACCCGCGCGAGCCGGGCGGCGCGGTCCGCCGCAGCACCACGCTCCGCCTCCCAGATCCGCACGGCGCACTCGACGAGGGGGCGGTCCTCCCACGACGCGAGGTTCACGGTCACGGAGCGCAGCGCCGCCGCGATGCGGTCGGTGAGATCGCGGACCGACGCGGCATCGGCCTCGCCCCGCGGCGCAAGGTCGTCCCACGCCACCGGCTCGCCCACCAGGACCGGCGCATGAGAGCGGAACTCGTCCTTGCGCTCGAGGGTGAGGCCGACGGGATGGACGGGAAACGCGCGGCCAAGCAACGTGTACGCGCCGCGTGCGATGCGGGCGGCGCCCGTCCGCAGCGGGGCGAGCGCGGGCTCGCTGTGACTCAGGCTTTTCGGGAAGATCGTCACCGCCGAGCCGCCGGCGAGCGCCCCGTACACGGCGTGGAAGGTGTCCACGTTGCGGAGCATTTGCGACGGGTCGTCGCTGCGCCGGAAGACGGGGATCGCCTCGGTGCCCCTGACGAGCCACGTGGTTTTGGGATCGGTGAAGAGCGGCGCCTTCGCGAGGAACCGCACCGCGCGCCGGGCAACCGCGGCCACGACGGCGAGGTCGAGCAGGGAGTTCGGATGGTTGGTCACCAGCAGCACCGGTCCGGCGTGCGGCACCCGCGCTCCGGTGATCGTCAGTCGGTAGTAGACCGCGGTCGCCGCGCGGGCGAGGTGGGGGACATGGTACAGGACGGACATGGGGGCGAAAAGAACGCCGGAGCGGTGCTGGACGCCATCCCCGGCGCCGCCATCCGTGCGTCAGACGGCATCTTCGAGTCGCGCGGCCGCGGCACCTACCGCGCCTTGCGCGCCGAGTCGGCGGGCGCCGGCTGCCGCGCTCCGGGTGGCGGGCGGATGCTGACCAGCTGGGTCGAGAAGTGCGCCTGGATGACGCGCCATCCCTCGGCCCGGCGGGCCCAGGCGAACGTGAACGCCTGTGTGCCCCGGGCCTGCGCACCGAGCGTGTCGGTCGCCGTGTAGTTCCCCCACCCTGTCGTGACCGCGGCGTCCGGCCCGAGGATCGCGACCCGCTGTTCGATCGTCTCCAGGCTCTGGCTCCGGAGCGCGCTGTAGCCGGCCGCCGCGTTCCGCCGCATCTGCGACGCGCTGAGGACGAGGCCTCCTGCGCTTCCGAACGCCACCTCCGGTCCCTCCGCGAACCGCGCGGTCAGCGCCGCGGCGTCCCGGTGCTCCCCAGCCTCGATGATCGAATCGGACAGTGCGCGGATCGTGTCGGCCAGCGCCGCGCGGTGCGCCTCGCTGAGCGTCCGCGCCGCCTCGGTGACGGGGCCGCCGCCGCAGGCCGCGAGGGTGGCCAGGGCGAGGGCAAGGACGCTGCGGGTTCCTGCCATCAGGGGCTCCAGTTAGTGGGTGGCGGTACGGCGCAGCGAATAACACTGCGCCGGACGCCGGATGGCAAGTGTGGCGGCAGCGCAGCGATGTGCCCGCGACGCCATCAGTTGGCATCGGGCTCGCTGGAGGCAGGCGAGAGCGGACCGGTCGCCCGACGGTGGTCTAAGCTGTGGTGGCCCAAGCCGTTACGGCGCCTGTGGGCTTGCGTGGCTAGCGACCGGGCCCGAAACGGGTGCAGGGCACGGGGATTGCCGCGCTCGTGTTCCCACCACCAGAAGGGGCGAGGCGGATTGAGGGTCGTCGCGCACGAAGCCGGGGCGCGTGCATCCCGCGTGAACGCCAAGGACGCGCACCGCGCCGCGATCGCCCTCGGCTGCTGCCTTCTGGTGGTGACGCTCGCCAACCTGGTGCTGGTGTGGAAGGACGTCGAGCTCGGGGCTCCTCAGTGGGAGCTGGCGGCGACCAGCCAGTCCTTTGAACGGGTGCCGATGGTGCTGCTGAGCCTGTTTCTGGTGGGCGTCGGCGGGCTGGTGGGAGGGTCGGTGGCGGTGGTGCGGACGAGCGCGGTGCTGTTCGCGCTCAGCTCGCTGGCGGTGCTGGGACTGGCGCTGCTCTACGCGCTGGGAGTGCTCCAGGCGTACCAGTCCATCCCGATGCTGGCGCGCGGGGCGTTCAGGGCATCCGCCGTGAAGAACATCGTCGCGACGGGTGCGTTCATTCTGACGAGTGGGTACCTGAGCGCCCTCCTGTGGCGCCGGGTCGTGAAGGGGTCGCAGGTCCAACCGGAAGGGGGTTCGGCATGAGACGTGGGTTCAGGGTCCTGCTGGCGGCCGCGCTGCTCACCGTGGCGGTGAGCGGGGCCGCCTCGGCGCAGGCGATGCGGTCCGGGTTCAGCTCCAGCTCGCTGGGCCCGAACGACGACTTCTACGTCACGCCGCCCGCCGCCTTCGGGTTTTCGATCAACTTCTTCGGCTCGTTCTACACCGGCGCGTACCTGAACAACAACGGGAACATGACGTTCCTCGTGCCGCTGTCCACGTACACGCCGTTCGGCATCACGGGGGGCACGACGCCGATGATCGCGCCCTTCTTCGCCGACGTGGACACGCGGGCCGGGCCGCTGATGACGTACGGCACGAGCACCGTCAACGGGAACGCCGCCTTCGGCGTGACCTGGAATGGCGTGTGCTTCTTCTACATCAATTGCTCGCTCACGAACGCTTTCCAGGTCGTGCTGATCGACCGCAGCGCGGACTTCGCCGCGGGCGACTTCGACATCGAGTTCAACTACGACTACATCAACTGGGAAGTGGGCGACGCCAGCAGCGGTACCGGCGGGCTCTGCAATGGCGCGCCGGATTACCCGGCCGTGGCGGGGTACACGACCGGCGCAGGCTCCTACTCCCAGCTGCCGGGCTCCGGCGTGTGCGGCGGGTTCCTCGACGGCGGCCCGTACGCGCTCTCCGAGAACTCATACAACTCGAGTCAGGTCGGCCGGTACGTGTTCGCCGTCCGGAACGGCACGCCGGAGACGGTCGTGCCTGAGCCGATCACGATCGCGCTGCTCGGTACCGGCCTCGTCGGCATCGGCGCGGCGAAGCGTCGCAGGAAGCAGGAGTCCGACCTGTAGGCCCACCACCCCTTCCGGTTCCACGGCCCCCGAGGTGTACGCATCCTCGGGGGCCGTGTTGCGTCTCGGACGGCGGCCGCTCGCGAGGACTCGACGCGACCGACCGGTCGTTGCACTATTCCCGCCGCCCCCGTTCCGGAGTCGAGACGATGCGAGCCTCCCTCGTCGCGCTGGCGGCGTGCGCCGTGCCCTGGGCGCTGGCGGCCCAGGCACCGCCGGCTGTCCTCCCGGCTGTCACGCAGATCGCCGACGCGGTGCTGCCGCTCCCTGAAACGATGCGAGCCGGCGCGCGCGTGCTTGGCTACGCGGTCGGGCGGGAGCTGGCGGAGCTGCGCACCGGCACCAACGGCATGACCTGCCTCGCGGACGATCCGCGCGACGCCGCCTTCCACGTGGCTTGCTACCACGACTCGCTGGAGCCGTTCATGGCGCGCGGCCGCGCCCTGCGGGCGCAGGGCCTGGGTCCGGAAGCGGTGGACAGCGTGCGCTATGCCGAGGTGGCGGCGGGGCGCATCCGGATGCCACCGGTCGCGTCCCTCTACTCGCTGACCGGCCCGCCGGGCAGCCGCGACAGCGCGTCGGGGGGGGTGCGCGGCGGGCGCCGCCTGTTCGTCGTGAACATCCCGTTCGCAACCGAGGCCTCGACCGGACTCTCCACCCTGCCACGGCAGGAAGCCCCGTGGCGGTTGTTCCCGGGCACGCCGAAGGCGCACTTCATGTTCGTGCCGTCCATGTCGGCCCGATGTGGAGGGCCCGGCGCGTCGGGAGGACGGCCGGGCCCAGGTGCAGT
>CAYLJK010000282.1:0-3863 GCA_964383975.1 uncultured Gemmatimonadales bacterium
AGGACCGACAGCGTGAGGCCCCAGTCGGAAAAATCCGGCAGCAGATTGAGCGTCGGTGCGGGCGTGCGCGCGATGAGCCCGGCGAGGCCACCCACCTCGGGCCGCTGCAGCGCGTACCACGCGGCGGCCATCGAGGCGCCCATCGCCGTGCCGAATTGGACGAGGTCCGTCACCAGCACTCCCCACAAGCCTGACGTCGCCGCGAACGCCACGTTCAGCAACGCGCAGATCCAGAGCGTGTCGGCCATCGGCCACCCGAGCAGCACGTTCGCGATCTTGACTGCCGCCAGATTCACGGTCGCCATGATCACGATGTTGAAGCACAGCCCCAGGTAGACGGCGCGGAACGCGCGCACGACGGCCGCCGCCCGCCCGGCGTAGCGGATCTCGTAGAACTCGAGGTCGGTCAGCACGCCGGATCGCCGCCACAATCGCGCGTAAAAGAACACCGTGCTCATGCCCGTGAGCAGGAACGCCCACCACAGCCAGTTCGCCGCGACGCCGCGTTCGCGAACCAGGTGCGTCACCAGGTTCGGCGTGTCGGTGCTGAACGTCGTGGCCACCATCGAGATGCCGACCAGCCACCACGGCGCCGCGCGTCCCGACGTGAAGAACTCGGCGGTGCTGGAGCCGCCGCGGCGCATGAACATCGCCGCCGGGACGAAGGCGGCGAGGATCGAGAGGACGACGATGGCCCAGTCCAGAACGCTGAGCTGCATGGACGCTCGCAGGCGGTGAGGGGGGCCGGCGCGGAACCCCGACAAGTTAGGGCCCGCGCCGCCGCGGGCAATGACCGGTCAGCGCACCCGTCCTCGCGCCTCCGTCACGAGCAGCGGCCGCCGCACCCCCATCCCGAACCGATCCGCCTCTCGCGCATCGAACCCCGCGTGCGGCCGCAGCGCGTAGCGGAACGCGACCGGACCCTCCTGGTCGGCCCTGTAGTTGGTGTGCCAGTAGTTGTTCATCACGTACGAGAAGAACGTCTGCGTCGCCGGCAGGCGGCGCAGCCACGGCAGCTGCTCGGCGAGCAGCCCGCCGATCTCAAGCAGCGGCGCGTCCGGCGTGGCCCAGGTGACGCCAACGCCGTCGGCCGACAGGTCCACCCAGCTCTGCACGTTCACGGTGTTGCGTGACGAGCCGGCCAGCTGGTCGACGTCGGGCCGCACCACGCCGTCCGCCACGTCGAAGCGGAACTGCCCGCCGGGCAGATGCAGCGGCACGGCAAGGTGCACTCCCTCCTTCTCGCGAACCGCCAGCTTGTCCACCGTCACGGCGAAATCCACGCGGTCCAGGCCGTCCACCACGCGCACCCGGCGCTCGAGACTGCGCGCCCCCGGCGCGTCGGACGTGATCACCAGTTCGGCGACGAGCGGGCCAGGCTCCCCCACACGCACCCTGGTGTTCGACACGCCGCGCGCCGCCGTCGTGTCCCGGCCCGGCACATAGAGGTACTCCGCCACGCCGCGCCGATGGGTGCGGTCCACCAGCTCCCGGCCGGCCGGCCGCACGACGATGGATGCAATGGCGCCCGAGATGCTGTCCACCGTCACCACCAGCGCCGTGCTCTCCAAGCGCAATCCGGCGGCGCGCGCCGCGCCGCCGCCCGCCGCAGCGCCGGCGCGCAGACGGTAGCGCGCCACGCCGCGCGCCGGCACGTCGCGGACCAGCACCGCCAGTTCGCCCGTGGAGAGCCGCTGCGAGGGCACCTCGCGCCCACGCGCGTCGGTCACACGGTCTCCCACGCTGCTCAACGCCGCCGGCACGAGCACCAGGTCCGTGCGCGGATGGTCCGCGGTATTTACGACGTCGAACGCCTCCCGCTCGACGCGCCCCGCCGCCGTCAGCGCGGCGGCGAGGAGGGCGCGCGAGATGCTGTCGGCCCGCAGCGCGAACGCCTGCTTGTAGCGCCACTGTTGGACCACGTCGGGGGCGTCGGGATCGGACACGCTCGCGGCGGCGCCCCAGGTGTGCTCGTCCCACAGGGTGACATTCCACCAGGCCGTGTCCGCGTCGGCCGCCGGGAACGGGTCCCGCGGGCGGCGGATCGTCCACGCCGCCTCGGCCTGCACCAGCCGGTCCGACGCCCGGCGCACCATCGCGACCTCGCGCGCGCTGGAGGCCGCCCCGTCCTCCCAGTATCCGGTGAAGTCGCCGCGGAACGCGGGGAGCCGCGCGCCGTGCTCGGCGGCGAAGTCGGCGAACATCGCGCCGTGCGTGCTGATGAGCAGCCGTGGCGAGGCGTAGCGCTCGTTCCACGCGCGCACCACGTCGGGGAGCGCCGGGTCGTTGGGTCCGTTGTCGCCGTCGATGGTGTACGGGAGCTGGACGTGCCGGTACGGGTATGCCTGCGCCCCGAGCCGCCGCATCAGGGTGAAGAGCACCTTCTCGCCCGCGATGCGCAGCGGGGCCATGTGGAACGGCGAGTACGACGAGCCCGCGACCCAGAGCAGCACGCTGTCCCGTCCGGACGCCGAGACCCACCAGAACGGCCGGTCCCCCCACGTCTCCGTGGCGTAGCCGATGCGGTCGAAGGCGTTGGGCGCGAGCGCGAAGTACCGGACATCCGCCTCACGCAGCGTCCGCACCATCCCCCACGACTGCCCCGGGATGTCGGAGATCAGCGCCACGGTGATCGGCAGGCCGTAGGTCCGGCGCAGCCACCGGGCGTCGTCGAGGAAGTGCGCCATTTCGGGGAGCGTGGCGAGGCCGCTCAGCACCCCGGCCGTGAGCGCGTTCAGACCGATCGCCCCCTCGCGCACGGCGCCGAGGAACGCCTCCCGCTGCTCCGGTGCGGCCTGCGCGAGCCAGCTGCGGACCGGCCAGAGCTGTTCGACGTTCCAGCGGTAGCGCGCCCCCTCCGGGAGGGCGCGCGTGCGCGCAATCAGCGCCAGCGCTGAGTCGAGGTTGCGCCACTGGATGCGGAGCACTTCCTCCTGCACATGCGAGTAGCCCACGTCGTTGTGCGAGTATGGAAGGAGGTACACGTCCCGCTGCGCGACGGGCTCCAGGCGCAGCGTCGTGTCGAGGGCGACCACGTCCCCGACGCGCACCACCACGCGGCGGTCGGCGGCGGCCGTCAGCATACCGGCCGGCACCAGCAGCGCGTTTCCGCCGAAGACGAGCCGCTGCCGCAGCGCGACCCTCCCGCCCACCTCGACGACCGCCTCGCCGCGGCCGTCCAGGTCGTCCACCACCACCCGGAGCGCGGCCTCGGGGCCGCCGGCACCGCGCAACAGCACCGGGTCCTGGCGCACCCGCGGCCGCGCCGCCAGCCGGTGCTCGAAGGTCATGTACCACGCGCTGCTCTCAGCGTCCTCACCGGTGACGGTCAGCTCCAGCGCCTCGCCCGGCGTGACCGCCGCGCGCGGCAGCCGCAGGAACATCCAGCCGAAGAGGTCGCCGAAGCGGTCGGCGAACAGCGGCTGGAAGGTCAGCGTCCCCCCGCGGCAGCCGGGCACCGACCAGCGCCGCTCGATTGAGTCCGCGGCCGTGTGGAAGGTGAAGCAGGGCCGGTAGCCGTTGACGCGCAGGTCGAAGCGGTGGACCCCCTTGCTCCCCGACAGCGCCGTCGCCCAGACGAACACGACGGTGTCCGCCCGGAGCGGATCCGGCACGGGCTCCGTGCGCCACGTGACCGACTGCACGTCGCGCCGTGCACGCGCCAAGAGCGCGGTGTCCGCCTCCGGGTGCGGCGAGTGATAGGCGATGAGCGCCCCGGCCACGCGCTGCGCGTAGCCGGCAAGCCGCAGCGGCGGGGGCGACGGCGGCGGCGCGCGCACGGCGTCGGTGTCCGCCGGCAGCCCGCGGCGCGGCGAGAACCGCACGAAGCCCCAGCGCTCCGGCTGGTGCATGTCCACCAGCAG
>CAYLJK010000283.1:0-3829 GCA_964383975.1 uncultured Gemmatimonadales bacterium
TGCTGGTGAAGGAACTGCAGGCGCTCGGCATCCGCGTGACGCTGGGCACCACCGAAGACGCGGAGGAGTAGCGCGATGATCGACTTCCGCAGCCCGCGCGAGCGGACCGGGTCCTCGTTCGACTACCTCCAGGTGCGCATTGCGTCCCCCGAGGAGATCCGGGGGCCGAAGGACTCCAAGGAGCGCGAGCGCCTGGAGATGCAGGGGCAGCGCGCCTGGTGGTCGTGGGGCGAGGTCACCAAGCCGGAGACCATCAACTACCGCTCCTTCAAGCCGGAGCGGGACGGGCTGTTCTGCGAGAAGATCTTCGGCCCGGTGAAGGACTGGGAGTGCCACTGCGGCAAGTACAAGCGGATCCGCTACCGCGGGGTCATCTGCGACCGCTGCGGGGTGGAGGTGACGCTGTCGAAGGTGCGGCGCGAGCGGATGGGGCACATCGAGCTCGCCGTGCCGGTGGCGCACATCTGGTTCTTCAAGACGCTGCCGAGCCCGATGGGGAACTTGCTGGACATCACCCTGCGGGACCTCGAGCGCATCATCTACTACACGAACTACGTGGTGATCGACCCCGGTCACCAGGACGTGCAGGAGCACCAGCTGCTGGACGAGGACGAGTACCTCCAGCTGCGTGCGAAGGCCCGCGAGGCCGGGGACACCGCGTTCAAGGCCGATATCGGCGCGCCCGCGGTGCGGACGCTGCTGGAGCGACTCGACGTGGACAAGGTCTCGGAGCGGCTGCGCGCCGAGGTCGCGGTCGAGACGAGCCAGCACCGCAAGAAGCAGCTGCTGAAGCGGCTCAAGGTCGTGGACGCGTTCCGCAACTCCGGGGAGCGCGGCGACATCCGGAACAACCCGGCGTGGATGATCCTCGACGTCATCCCGGTCATCCCGCCCGACCTGCGGCCGCTGGTGCCGCTGGACGGCGGCCGGTTCGCCACCAGCGACCTGAACGACCTGTACCGCCGGGTCATCAACCGGAACAACCGGCTCCAGAAGCTGATCCAGCACCGCGCGCCGGAGGTCATCCTCCGCAACGAGAAGCGGATGCTCCAGGAGGCGGTGGACGCGCTGTTCGACAACGGCCGGCGCAGCAAGGCGATCCGCGGCCGCGGCAAGCGCCCGCTGAAGTCCCTCAGCGACATGCTGAAGGGCAAGCAGGGCCGCTTCCGGCAGAACTTGCTCGGCAAGCGCGTGGACTATTCGGGCCGCTCCGTCATCGTCGTCGGCCCCGAGCTGCGGCTGCACCAGTGCGGACTGCCGAAGGCGATGGCGGTCGAGCTCTTCAAGCCCTTCATCATCCACAAGCTCGTGGAGAAGGGCATCGCCGAGACGGTCAAGCGCGCCAAGAAGATCGTGGAGCGCGAGAGCAGCGAGGTGTACGAGATCCTGGAGGAGATCATCCAGGACCACCCGGTGCTGCTGAACCGGGCGCCGACGCTGCACCGGCTCGGCATCCAGGCGTTCGAGCCGGTGCTGGTGGAGGGGAAGGCGATCCGCATCCACCCGCTGGTCTGCGCGGCGTTCAACGCGGACTTCGACGGCGACCAGATGGCCGTGCACGTGCCGCTGTCGTTCGAGGCGCAGCTCGAGGCGCGGGTGCTGATGATCTCGAGCAACAACATCCTGAAGCCGTCGGACGGCCGGCCGGTGGCCGAGCCGAGCCAGGACATGGTGTTGGGGAGTTACTTCCTCACCAAGGAGCCGGCGGACTTCGTGGAGGCCGTGCGGACGGCGCCGGCCTTCGGCGACCTCGCCGAGGTGGAGACGGCGCTGCTGCACAAGCGGGTGACCTACCACACGCCGATTCGCTACCGCTGGCTGGGGGCGGACGGCCGGGTGACGTGGCTGGAAACGACGGTGGGCCGGGTGCTGTTCAACGCCATCCTGCCGGCACCGCTGCGCTTTCGCAACGAGGTCATGAAGAAGAAGTCGCTCTCGAACCTCGTGTTCGAGAGCTACCGCTCGCTGGGGCTGACGCCGACGGTCGAGTTCCTCGACCGGCTGAAGGCGGCGGGCTTCGGCTTCGCGACGCTGGGCGGCATCTCCATCGGCATCGAGGACCTGCACATCCCCGAGGCCAAGGCGAAGCTGATCCACGACGCCGAGGAGCGGGTGGAGCGGTTCCAGCGGGCGTACCAGAGCGGCTCGATCACGAACGGCGAGCGGTACAACCGCGTGATCGACGCGTGGACGCACGCGAACAACGACATCGCCGACGCGATGGTGCAGGCGATGGGGCGGTCGCGAGGCGGCTTCAACCCGGTGTTCATGATGTTCGACTCGGGCTCGCGCGGCTCGCGGGACCAGATCCGCCAGCTGGCGGGGATGCGCGGCCTGATGGCGAAGCCCCAGAAGAAGCTGACGGGCGGCATCGGCGAGATCATCGAGAGCCCGATCCGGTCGAACTTCCGCGAGGGCCTCAGCGTGCTCGAGTACTTCATCTCGACGCACGGCGCGCGGAAGGGCCTGGCCGACACCGCGCTCAAGACCGCCGACGCGGGGTACCTGACGCGCCGTCTGGTGGACGTGGCGCAGGACGTCACGATCACCGAGGAGGACTGCGGCACGGTGCTCGGCCTCGAGATGGCCGCGCTCAAGGAGGGCGAGGACATCGTCGAGCCGCTGAGCGAGCGCATCGTGGGCGTGGTGGCGGCGGACGACGTGTTCGACCCGGCGGAACTGGACGAGCACGGCGACCCGAAGCTGCTCGTCGCCGCGGGAGAACTCGTGGACGAGGCGACCGCCCAGGCGATCGAGGACGCGGGGATCGAGACCGTCCGCATCCGGTCCGTGTTGACCTGCGAGAGCAAGCGCGGGCTGTGCCGCATGTGCTACGGGCGCAACCTCGCCACGATGGACATGGTGGACATCGGTGAGGCCGTCGGCATCCTGGCGGCCCAGTCCATCGGCGAGCCGGGCACCCAGTTGACCCTGCGGACGTTCCACATCGGCGGCACCGCGGCGCGCATCGCGGAGGTGACCGACCGGAAGAGCCGGCTCGACGGCATCACCGAGTACGGGGACCGGCTCCAGCTGGTCGAAACGCCGGACGGACGCAAGGTGGTCACCAAGCACGACGGCGAGCTCGTCCTCAAGGACGAGGAGGGCCGCGTGCGTTCGCGGTTCCCGGTCCCGCTCGGCGCCGAGCTGGTGGTGGCCGACGGCCAGGGCATCCGGAAGGGTGACCGCCTCTTCACCTGGGACCCGTACACGACGCCGATCATCACCGACGCGCCGGGGACGGTCCGCTTCGTGGACATCGTCGAGGACGAGACGATCCGCGAGGAGCTGGACGAGCTGACGGGCCTGCGGCAGCGCGTCATCGTGGAGGACCGCGAGAAGAAGCTGCACCCGCACATCGAGATCGTGCAGGCGAAGGGCGGCAAGGAGCGGAAGATCCGCGACTTCGTCGTGCCGGAGGGCGCGCAGCTCACGGTCGAGGACGGCGACCAGGTGTACGCCGGCCACGTGCTCGCGAAGATCAGCCGCGAGGCCTACAAGACCCGCGACATCACCGGCGGCCTCCCGCGCGTGGCGGAGCTGTTCGAGGCGCGGCGCCCGAAGGACCCGGCCACGATCTCCGAGATCGACGGCACGGTCCGCTTCGGCGAGATCAAGCGCGGCAAGCGCGAGATCTTCGTCCACCACGTCCGGGTGCTGAAGGACGGCTCCTGGGCGGCGGACGACAGCCAGCCGCCGCTGCTCTACGAGGTGCCCGCGGGCAAGCACCTGCGCGTGCACGAGGGCGACCGCGTGCGGGCGGGCGACCGCCTCACCGAGGGCCCGGTGAACCCGCACGACATCCTGCGGATCAAGGGCCCGCGCGCGG
>CAYLJK010000284.1:0-3804 GCA_964383975.1 uncultured Gemmatimonadales bacterium
GCATCCGAGCCCACGGTGCCGATGACCGTCGCGCCCCTGAGCTTCGCGAGGCGGCAGAGGAGTTGCCCCGTGCCGCCGGCCGCGGCGTGCACCAGACACGCGTCCCCCGGCTGGAGCGGGCGGATGGAGCAGACGAGGTAGTGCGCGGTCATCCCCTGGAGCATGACGGCCGCGGCCTGTCGCGGCGTGACCGCTTCAGGGATCTCGACGAGCCGGTCGGCGCTGACGACGGCGGCCTCCGCGTACGCGCCCAGCACGCCGGTCCACGCCACGCGCGCGCCGGGTCGAAGCGCCGTGACGCCGTCGCCCACGGCTTCGACCGTGCCGGCCGCCTCCTGGCCGAGGGTGAAGGGGAGCGGGACCTGGTAGAGGCCGGTGCGCTGATAGACGTCAATGAAGTTGACGCCGGCGGCCTCGATGCGGACGAGCGCCTGGCCGGAGCCGGGCTTCGGGACGGGGATCTCCTCGAGGCGCAGCGCCTCGGGGCCGCCGTGAGCGGCGATGCGGATGGCGCGCATGCGGCGAAGCTAATCTCCGCGCGGGAAGTTCGCCCTCGTGCTCGGGTGAGCATCTGTCACACCCCGTCGCCATCGTGGACCAGGACACCCGCTCTCGCGCGGGAGCGGCTGCGCCGCTTCCGGGCGGGACTGGACGGCGCACGACGCACCCAGCATCCTGGAGTATCCGTGACCGGCAAGCTTCGGTTTCCGCCCGCGCTGACCGGGCTCCTGACACTCTGCATCGGCTTCATACCCACGGCCGCGGTGGCGCAGACGGTGACGATCACGCCGGCGCCGCGGGTGGTGGTGGGGACGGAGCAGGTGTTGGTGACCGTGAGGTGGTGCGACTCGACGTGGGCGTACGATGTGGAGGCGCGGGCGGTGGGGACCCTCCGATTCTGTCTTGGCCTGTTCCCGGGGGGAACGTCAGGTTCGCGGCCGTCCGGAGGGAAGTAGCAACGAAGGACCCGCTCGGCCACCGCGGGGATCGGAAAGCGCTCCATCGCACGGCGCATGTGCGCGCCGGGATCGCCGTCCTGCAGCCGCCGGACCAGCAGGCTGTCCAGACCCGTGCCCGATACGACTCCGACCTAGCCTCGGGACGCAACGGCGGCCGCGAGACGCCAACTGGACACCCCGGCACCCATGCCGCCCTGGGATGACGCGCGGTAGATGGGCCACGGTTCAGCCTTTAGCCGTCGCAGCGATTCGGCCACGTGACACGTGATCCTCAGACTCCGGAACCGACCTCCGGGGCCGCCGGCCGCTCCACCTCGAGCCCCATCTCCTCGAGCAGCCGGCTCCCGCCGGCCGGCTTCCCCGCGCGGCGGTCCACGCGCGTGAGGACCAGCCGGTCGATGGCACGCGTCATCCCCACGTAGAGCAGGCGGCGCGATTCCTGGAGCGCGGCGTCGGGGTCCTCGTCCCGCGGCACCCACCCGGGGATCTGCTCGTCCTCCACGCCCACGACGTACACCCGCGAGAACTCCAGCCCCTTCGTCGAGTGCAGCGTGAGCAGGTTCACGCTGTGCTCGCTCGTCTCGGCCCCCCGCGACGTCGAGAGCGCCACCCGTTCCAGGAAGCGATTCAGCGCCACCTGCATGCTCTCGCCGGGCTCCTGCTCCACGAGCGCCTGGATGCGCGCCAGCGCGACGGGATAGCGCCGCGCGGGGTCGGGCTCCGACCGGAGCCGTTCCATCAGCCGCGCGCCGCCGAGCCGCTGGATCACCTCGTCGGGGGCGGGGCCCACGGCGCCGCGCTTCTCGCGCTCGGCGGCGTACACATCGAGGCAGTCGCTGTAGCGGCCGAGGGCGTGGCCGCGCGAGACCTCGAGGAGGAGCTTCACCTCGTCGGTGTCCCGGCGCCTCGTGTCGAGCACCAGCGCCAGCGCCAGATGGGAGAGGAGGCTGGCGTGGGCCGCCTTGCGCGAGCGCTCGCGACGCCGCTCCTCCAGCCGCTCGTACACCTGCGCGAGTGCCACCGCGTCGTCCAGCGCGTGGTGCGCGCGCGCGATGGGCACCCCGAAGCGCCGGGCGAGCGCCTCCAGCTTCGCGCTGTCGCCCGAGAGCGAGCGCGCCAGCGGGAGCGTGTCGAAGACGACGAGGTCCTCCGCGCCGCCCAGCGGCGCCGCCATCCGCCGCAGCACGGGGACGTCGAACTCCTGGCCGTTGTGCGCCACCAGCAGCTCGTTCCCGACGAACGCGCGGAACCGCGGCCATACCTCTTGGAAGGACGGCGCATCGGCCACGTCCGCGTCGCTGTAGCCGTGCGCCAGGCGCGCGCCGGCGCTGATCGGGCGGTCCGGCCGCACCCGGCTGCTGAACGTCTCCGTCACCTGCCCGCGTTCGATCCGCGCGGCCGCGATGTCCACGATGCCGCAGGAGCCGATGTCGAGGTCCGTCGTCTCCAGGTCGAAGGTGACGTAGCGCGCCGGCGTCCCGGCCAGGTCCCGCGCCTGCACCAGCTGGAGCGCCTTGAAGAGGGTGTAGGCCAGCCCCTCCGGGCCCCCGTCCGCCGGACCGATGCGCAGGTCGTCCAGCTCGGCCTGCTCCACCTCCTCGGCGTAGCGCACCAGGCGGAAGCCCGCGTCGAAGAGCAGGCCCCGCAGAGCGATCTCCAACCCCTGCATCGGCTCCAGCACCACGCGCGAGCGGGTGCGCAGCGCCGCAATCAGCCGCTCAGCGAGCGCCGCGGCCGCGGGCAGCGTGGCCGGGTCGGCGAGCTCGTCGTGCCGTTCCTCCAGCACGTTGCGGTACGGGCCCACGCGCTGGGAGAGCAGCTCGTGCACGATCCCGATGAGCGTCGCGTGCGAGCGGCTGAGGGAGGCGAGGTTCTCGACCTGGTAGATGAAGCGCCAGAGCTTCTTGGCGTCCGGGTCGCCGCGCATCTCGCCCGCCATGTCCCGCACGGCGGAGAGGAACGGACTGTCGTCCCTGACGCCAGCCTGGACACGCTCCAAGAGGTGCGCCGGGAGGACGCGCGCCGCGAACGTCTCCGCGGCCACAGCGTCCGTCGGGTCGCGCAGCAGGCGCAGCGCGGCGATGACGTAGCCGATCACCGGATCCTCGGCGAGCGGGCGGCCGCGTGCGAGGCGGCACGGCACCGCCGCCTTGAGGAAGGCCGTCTCCAGCCGGTCCCCGATCTCGTGCCTGCGGTACAACACCGCGCAGTCCCCCCACCGCAGGCCGTGCTCCGCGCGGTCCGCCGCAAGGTCCCGGAGCATCCACGCCGCCTCCTCCTCGTCGTCCGCGAAGGCGACGGCGCGGACCGGATGCACCGACTGGCGCGGCGCGTCGAGCTGCTTGTCGAAGAGCGACGGGTTGGCGGCGAGCAGCTGCCGGGCGACGTGGAAGATCTGCTGGGCGCTCCGATGGTTGCGGTCGAGCACGATCGGCGCGGTGACCCCGAACTCGCGCTGGAAGCGCGCGAGCACCCGCGGGTTCGCCCCCGCGAAGGCGAAGATGCTCTGCTCGTCGTCGCCGACGACGAAGAAGCTGCGGTGCCCGCCGGCGAGCCGCGCGAGGATGGCGTACTGCGCGTCGTTGACGTCCTGGAACTCGTCCACCAGGAGGTGGTCCCAGCGCGCCGCCACCCGCTCGGCCACCCACGGCTCCCGATCGAACAGCTCCGCCGTGAGCACGATGAGGTCGTCGAAGTCCGCCATGTTCCGGCGCCGCAGCTCGGCCACGTAGCGCCTGAACAGCTCCTCGTCTCCGGGCTGGAGCCGGTAGTCCTGGATGCGGCGGCGACTGAAGAGGCCCATGAGCTGGCGGGCACGGCGCGACTGGCCGAGCCGCCGGATGAC
>CAYLJK010000285.1:0-3803 GCA_964383975.1 uncultured Gemmatimonadales bacterium
CACCGCGGAGGCGACGGGCGACATGCCGAAGAGGATGTTCGCCCGGACCACCAGGAACACGCCGGCCGTGACCATCGTGGCGGCGTGGATGAGGGCCGAGACCGGGGTCGGGCCGGCCATGGCGTCCGGGAGCCAGGTGTAGAGCGGGATCTGGGCCGACTTCCCCGTGCAACCGAGGAAGAGCAGCAGCGCGATCAGCGTCAGCGTCGGGTCCCCATGCGCGAAGCGCTGCGGCGCCCGTTCCGCCACCCCCGCGAAGTCGAGCGTGCCGAGGTACTTGTAGAGGAGGAACATCGCGGCGAGGAAGCCCGCGTCGCCGATGCGGTTGACGATAAACGCCTTGAGCCCCGCCGCCGCCTTCTGCGCGTCACTAAACCAGAACCCGATCAGCAGGTAGGAGCAGAGCCCCACGCCCTCCCAGCCGATGAACAACACGGGGAAGCTCGCGCCGAGGACCAGCACCAGCATGAAGGCGATGAACAGGTTGAGGTACGCGAAGTAGCGGGCGTACCCCGGGTCCTCCCCCATGTAGCCGACGCTGAAGATGTGGATGAGCAGCCCGACGCCGCTGACGACCAGCGCCATCGCGATGGAGAGGCGGTCCACCAGGAACGCGGCGTCCACGGCCAGGTCGCCGACGCGGAACCACGTGAAGTAGGCGCGCACGTGGGGCGCCTCGGCGTGGGCGCCGAGCATGGCGGCGAAGATGGCCGTCGCGAGCACGAACGCCGCGGCGACGGAGCCCACCCCCACCGCCGTCACGAGGCGCTTCGCGCCGGGGCGCAGGAACACCACCGCGCCGTTCACCAGGAAACCGAGGAACGGCAGGAGGACGAGCAGGCCGACGAGGTCGGCGAGGGAGCCGGCCAGGGAGGTCACCCGCGCAGGAGGTTGATGTTCGCGAGGTCCACGGTGGGCTTGTGCCGGTACAGGGCGATGATGATCGCCAACCCGACAGCGGCTTCGGCCGCGGCCACGGTCATGACGAAGAACACGAAGACCTGGCCGTCGAGCCCGAGCTGCTGCGACAGGGCCACGAAGGACAGATTGACAGCGTTGAGCATCAGCTCCACGCACATGAACAGCACGATCGCGTTGCGCCGGAGCAGGACTCCGACGACGCCGAGCGTGAACAGGACGGCCGAGATGGCCAGGGACGGGCCGAGAAACACCCTACAGCCTCCGCTTGGCGAGGACGACCGCGCCGATCACCGCCGCGAGCAGCATCACCGACGTGATCTCGAACGGCACGACGTACGACTGGAACAGCGGCCGGGCCACCGCCTGGATGGCCCCCTCGCGCTCGACCGCCCGCGCCACGGTCCCGGCCGGGAGCGCGAGGTTCGACGGGAGCGCCACCAGGCGCAGCGCCCACAGCTCGCCCAGCACCAGGAGGCCCGCGGCCACGGCGTAGGCCTTGCCGGTGGCGCCGCGCCTGTCAATCGGCCCGAGGCGGCCGATGTTGAGTAGCATGATCACGAAGAGGAACAGCACCATGATGGCGCCGGCGTACACGAGGATCTGCAGCGCCGCCAGGAAGTGGGCGTCGAGGAGCACGTACATCACCGACAGGTGCACGAGGACGCTCACCAGCCACAGGGCACTAGCCACCGGGCTGCGGCGCGTGATGGTGAGGATCGCCGAGACGATTGCCATGCCGCCCGCGAACCAGAACAGGAACGTCGCCACGCTACTGCCCCTTCGGGTCGGCCGGGTCCCACAGCGTCGAGACCTCGTGCCGCTGGTCCATCAGCCGCTGGAGGTCGTACACGAACCGGTCGCGCGAGGTCTCCGCGTTCTCGTAGTGCTGGCCGACGTGGATGGCCTCCTCCGGGCAGACCTCCTGGCAGTAGCCGCAGAAGACGCACCGGAACTCGTCGATCTCGTAGACCAGCGGGTACCGGTTCCCCTGCTCGTCCTCGCCGGGGATCAGCTTGATGCAGTTCGCCGGGCAGATCTGCGGGCAGAGGCCGCACGCGACGCACTTCGCCCGTCCCTGCTCGTCCACCGCCATGCGGTGCGTGCCGCGCCACCGCGGGGCGAGGTGCCAATCGGCCTCCTGCCGCTCCTCCGGGTACTGCATCGTCCACTTCTTCTGGAACATGTGTCGGAACGTCAGCCGCATCCCCCGGAGCGTCGCCCGCAGGTACGAGGTGCTCGACGGCACGGGCCGGCGGACGGTCACGACGGTGATCGCCATGTCAGTCAACCTTCATCTTGGTCGCGAGGGTGCGCCGCCAGTGGGCGCGCGAGCGGACGGCGGCCCCGCCGATGATGCGGCCGCGGTCGAGCACCCAGACGAGCACGACCCCGAGGACCCCGCTCACCAGCGTCAGCCAGAGCGCGTAACCGGGACCGAAGGGCACCCGCGCGGCCTCCAGGGCCCACACCGCCGCCGCGATGATCATCACGTAGGCGAGCGCCACGGGGAGCATCGCCTTCCACCCGAGGTCCATGAGCTGGTCGAAGCGGAACCGCGGCACCGTCCAGCGGATCCACACGTACAGGAAGTAGAAGAACAGGGTCTTGGCCCAGAAGGCCACGAACGTCGTCGCCGTCTTCGCGACGGACCACGGCGCGGCGTCGTCCCACGCTATGAACGGGATGTCCCACCCGCCGAAGAACAGCGTCACCACCAGCCCCGAGGCCGTGAGCATGTTCGAGTACTCGGCGATGAAGAACATCGAGAACTTCATCGCCGAGTACTCGGTGTGGTACCCGGCGATGAGCTCGCTCTCGGCCTCGGGGAGGTCGAACGGGAGCCGGTTCGTCTCCGCGAACGCCGCCGTGAGGAAGACCAGGAACGCCACGAAGAGCGGAAAGACGAACCACGTGCTCTGCTGCTGCCGGGCGATGATCTCGGCGGGGGTGATGTTGCCCGCGAGCACCAGCACCGCGACCGCGGCCATGCCCATCGCGATCTCGTAGGAGATCAGCTGTGCCGACGCCCGCAGGCCGCCCAGCAGCGAGTACTTGTTATTGGACGCCCAGCCCGCCAGCGCCAGGCCGTACACGCCGAGCGAGCTGACGGCGAGGATGAACAGAAAGCCGACCGGCAGGTCCGCCACCGCCATCGAGACCAGCCCCCACCGGGTGGGGAGCGGAGCCGCCATCGGGAGCACCGAGAAGGTCAGCAGCGCCGGCGTGAAGGCCAGCATCGGCGCCAGAAGGAAGAGGCCCTTCTCCGCGAACGGCGGGAGGGTCTCCTCCTTGAAAATGTTCTTGAGGCCGTCCGCCGCCGGCTGGAGCAGGCCCTGCGGGCCCACCCGGTTCGGCCCGAGCCGGTTCTGGATGAACGCCGACACGCGCCGTTCCACGTAGGTCCAGAGCGCCACGAGGACCATGATGATGGAGAACGTCGCGAGGATCTTGAGGACCGAGGCGACGATGAACGGACCTCCGCTGATCGGCGTCACGCCCGCGCCCCTGCCGGGGCGGCGAGCGCCCCCACGAGCCGCTCCAGGATCCAGGCCGCCGGACGCGCCATCCCCGCGGGCGGCTTCGCCTGGGCGTAGGCCTGGACGCGCCCGCGCAGGTTGCGGAACGTCCCGTCCTCCTCCGCGGTGTTCGTGCACGGCAGGACCACGGCCGCCCGCGCGTGCGCGGCGCCGGGGAGGACCGTGCCGACGTAGACGAGGGTGCCGCCCGGCTCGACGCCGGTCAGATCCTCATCCAGGGCCAGCACCAGGCCCGCCGTGCGCGCCGCGGCGGCAGCCCGCGCCCAGTCATGCGTGAACCCCGCCTCCAGGGCGCCGTACACATTCGGCGCCCGCTCCCGGCGCAGCGCCAGGTCGGGAACGCCG
>CAYLJK010000286.1:0-3797 GCA_964383975.1 uncultured Gemmatimonadales bacterium
GCGTGGCGATGACGGGGTGCGTGTTTGGGTGAACAACGGATTGGTCATCGATCGGTGGCAGACCGGTGACGGTAGCTGGCAGGTGACGACGGTGGTTATCGGCGGCGGCGCGTACGACGTGCGTGTCGAGCGCCTGGGGTACCGGCCGGTGGTCCTGCGCGGTGTCCCGGTCGAGGCCGGGGTGCAGCAGCGCGTGCGCGTCGCCCTCATGGCGGAGCAGCCGCCGGTCACGCTCGTGGACACGATGGTGTTCGACCGCGGCGCCGCGGCGGCCTCCTCCGCGCGCGCGTCGTGGTCGCGCTGGTTCGATCTCCCCGAGGCGGCCGACCCGCTCCACTCGCTCGGTGTCCTGCCGGTGACCGCGGGCGCCGCGCCGCGCGGGCTGGAGCTGGAGGGGCTGCCATCGCGGTGGTCCGGGGTCGCCGTGGACGGCTCGCTCTTCGGTCTCGGTCCGTCGCCGCGGATGGACCGGCCGGACCTCGACGCGTTCGGCTTCCCGCTCTGGGCGTTCGACGCCGCGGAGCTGGACGGCTTCCGCACGGACGTGGAGTGGCCCGGCTTCGGCGGCGGGCTGCTGCGGGGCTATGCCGCGGGCGGGCCGGGCCGCGTGCAGCCGCGCGCGTACGCGATGTTCGGCGGCAGCGGCTTCGACGTGGGCGCCGTGCTGGGGACGCCGCTGGTGCGCGACACGGCGGGTCTCGTGGTGGGCGTCTTCGCGACGCGGCGGCGCCCCGAGCTGGACGCGCCATGGCGGCCGGACACCGGTGCCCTGCGCCTCGACACGCTGGCGCGCGACTCCTTCACGACCGACCTCAGCCGCTACCTCCAGCCGTATGAGGAGACGCTCGACCTGGTGAGCGCGTTCGCGCGCTTCGACTGGCAGGTGGCGAAGGGGCACAGTCTCTCGCTCTGGTCGAGCGGCGCGCGGCTCGAGGCGGAGGACCTCGCGCTCGGCGCCGAGGCGCCCGTCGGCCTCGGCACGGCGGTGGAGGCGCGGCAGGTGCAGGCCGCAGCGGTGCTGACGTCCCGCATCAGCGCGCGCTTCGCGGCCGACGTGCGCTTCGGTCTCAGCAGCAGCGACTGGGAGATCCGCGGCCCGGCGCTGGCGGGCGCGACGTTCGTGGAGGAGGGGGTCTCCGCCGGGTCGCCGGCGGCGGCGCCGGGGCAATACCAGCGCGTGGGCGTGCAGGGCGGGGCCACGCTCTACGTGCGGCTGGGCGCGAACCTGCTGCGCGCGGGCTTCCAGGCCTCGCGCACCATTCACGAGGACGACCTCGACGAGGGCCGCGCGGGCGCCTTCGCCTTCGGCTCGGCGGAACAGCTGCGCCAGCGGCGCGGTGGGTACAGCCAGGTCATCGGCTCGCTGGCCGCCGCGAACTTCGACGTGGACCGCTTCGCCTGGATCCTCGGCACCACGTGGCAGCCGGCGCCGGGGCTCGAGCTGAGCGGGGCGCTGCGCATCGAGCGCGAGCGCTTCCCGGTCGGCGAGGCGCGGCTCGCGGAGGAGTGGCGGCGCCTCACGGGGCTCGACAACACGCTGCTGGCGCAGTCCGGGTTCCGCGTGAACCCGCGGCTCGCGATGCGCTGGCAGGGTGCCGAACGGCGCTGGGCGCTGCGGGTGGAGGCGGGGCGCTGGGCCGAGCCGCGCGACGCCGCGGTCTTCGACGAGTGGATCGCGTACGACGGCGGCGTGCAGATGCGACGCGGCCTCGGCGACCTCGGCGGGTGGCCGGCGGGGCCCGACTCGGCGCGGGCCCCCGTCACCGGCCCGGTCCTCACCCTCGTCAACCCGGAGCTGGAGTCGCCACGTACCGGACGCGTGAGCATCGGCATTGACCGCGCGATCGCGCGGCACCTGTCGCTGCACCTCTCGGGGACGTACCGCCACACCGACTACCTCGCGCGGCGCACCGACCTCAACCGGGTGCCGAACCGCGTCGCGACCGACCAGGACGGACGCCCGGTGTATGGGGACCTCGTCCAGCAGGCGGCGCTGCTGCTGCCGCGCCCCGGCTCGAACCGACGCTTCGGCGATTTCGACCTGGTGAGCGCGCTGGACCCCACGGGATACTCGGACTACGTCGGCGTCACGGTGGCCGTGGAGCGTGCGGCGGAGCGGGGCATCAACCTGCGGGCCTCGTACACCTGGTCGCGCGCGCGGGACAACGTCCCGGGCCTCGCGGGCGGCGCGGCGGCCGACCAGCTCTCGCCGTTCCCCGACAGCGCGTCGGATTGGCGGGAGGGCCGGTCGGACCTCGACGTGCCGCATCGCGCCGCGCTGGCGCTGGAGTGGCGCAGCGGCGGCCGCGCCGGCGTGCGCCTGGGCGCGGTGCTGCGCTGGCGCTCGGGGTACCCGTTCACGCCGGGCTTCCGCCGCGGCGTCGACGTGAACGGCGACGGCTCGGACGGGAACGACCCGGCGTTCATCACCGACACGCTCCCGGGCGCGGCGGACGTCGTCGGGCGGTGGCGCTGCCTCGAGGACGGCGTGGGCGCCTTCGCCGAGCGGAACGCGTGCCGCGCGCCGTCGGTGGCCTCGCTCGACCTGCGCGTCGCCGTGCGGCTCTTCGACGTGGGCGGCTTCCCCGCCGAGCTGGTGGTGGACGGCCTCAACCTCGTGCGGAGTGACGAAGGCATCGTGGACCGCGCGCTCTGGCTCGTGGACCCGAACGGCACCGTGACCGCGCCCGCGAGCGGGCAGGTGCGGGTGCCGTACGTCATCAACCCTGACTTCGGCACCGTCCGCGTGCGCCGCGCCGCCCCGGCGGCGGTGCGGGCCGGCCTCCGGTTCAACTTCTGATGGCGCGCATCCGGATGACCCTCATCGCGGCGCTCGCCGCGGCGGCCTCCTGCACGAACGGCGGCGAGGACCGCATCCTGGGCGTCTCGGGCACCGGCGAGGTGCGCGGGTTCGTCTACACCGACGCGAACGGCAGCCGGCGCCTGGATGCCGGCGACGACTCCGTGCCGGGCATCCGCGTGCGGCTCGTCCTCAAGGGCGCGAGCGACACGGGCGTCGTCGAGACGACCGAGGACGACGGCGCGTACCGGTTCCGGCGCGTACCGGTGGGCGTGTACGTGCTCCAGGTGGACACCGCCGGCTTCGCGGACACGCTGAGCGTCGTGCGAGTGGACAGCACCGACTTCACCGTCGCGCCGGACGACACGGTGCGGGTCAACGCGCTGACCGGGCTGCCCGTGGTGAGCGTGGCGGCGGCGCGCGCGCTCCCCGAAGGGCGGCGCGTCTTCGTGGTGGGCGTGGCGATGAACAACGCCACGACCTTCGCCGACACGACGGTGCACCTCGCCGACGGGACCGGGGTCATCCGGCTGGCCCGGCCGCGCGGGAACATCGGCGGCGGCGACTCGGTGCGGGTGCGCGGCACGACGGCGGTGCGCGGCGGCCAGCCGGTGCTGGACGATGTGACGCCGTTCGCGCTCGGGAACGGCCTCGTGCCGGCAGTGCTGGACCTCACGACCGCGCAGGCGGCGAATGCCCAGGGCGGTGCGGCGGACGCCCGGCTGGTGCGCGTCCGCAGCGCCACCATCAGCGACACCTCCCGCACGGCGCAGAGCTTCATCCTCACGGTGAGCGACGGCAGCGGGGACCTGGAGGTCCAGTTGGACGGTGTCGCGGACGCGGACTTCCGGGGAGGGAACCTCCCCGGGCAGTACGTGCCGGGGAACGCCTTCGACTTCACGGGGCTGCTGGCGCCGACCGGCACGGGCGCCTGGCGCCTCAAGCCGCGGTCATCCTTCGAGACGGCGTTCATCGAGCCCCAGGTCATCAGCATCGC
>CAYLJK010000287.1:0-640 GCA_964383975.1 uncultured Gemmatimonadales bacterium
GCCCGCCCTGCGACACGGGCGTTTTTTTTGGGTCGGGCACAGGGATTCGGGAACCGGGTGGGTGGCGAAGAGTGAGTGAACGCAAGGGCCTCAGCGACATGACACACACCGAGAGCACAGCGGCCGCCGAGCTTCCGCCGCAGTACGACGCCTCCACGATCGAGGCGCCGCTGTACGCGACGTGGCTCCGCGACGGCCTCTTCACGCCGGACCCGGCCTCCGACCGGCGGCCGTTCACCGTCGTCATCCCGCCGCCGAACGTGACCGCGGTGCTCCACATGGGGCACGGGCTCAACAACACGGTGCAGGACGTCCTCGTGCGGTTCGAGCGGATGCGGGGGCGCGACGCGCTGTGGCTCCCCGGCACGGACCACGCCGGCATCGCGACGCAGAACGTCGTGGAGAAGCAGCTGGCGCGGGAGGGGCGGTCGCGCTTCGACCTCGGGCGCGAGGCGTTCGTCGCGCGGGTCTGGAGCTACGTCGAGGGGACGCGCGACACCATCCTCGACCAGCTCAAGGTCATCGGCTGCTCGTGCGACTGGGGGCGTACGCGGTTCACCCTGGAGCCTGGCCTCTCCCGCACGGTGCGCGAGGTGTTCGCCAAGGTCGCCATGGCCGAGGCCAAGCTGTCCGAGAGCAA
>CAYLJK010000287.1:650-985 GCA_964383975.1 uncultured Gemmatimonadales bacterium
CGGTGCGCGAGGTGTTCGTCCGGCTGTGGGAGGAGGGGCTCATCTACCGCGGTCACCGCGTCATCCACTGGTGCCCGCGCTGCCACACGGCGCTCTCTGACGAGGAGGCCGAGCACCACGAGACGGACGGGTTCCTCTACCACATCCGGTACCCGTTCGCAGACGGCAAGGGGCACGTCACCGTCGCCACGACCCGGCCCGAGACGCTGCTCGGCGACGTGGCCGTCGCGGTGAACCCGGCGGACGCGTCGAAAGCGGCGCTGGTCGGCCGCCACGTCCTGCTGCCCGTGGTGGACGAGCCGATTCCCATCATCGCCGACGCATCGGTGGAGCTG
>CAYLJK010000287.1:995-3793 GCA_964383975.1 uncultured Gemmatimonadales bacterium
ACGCGAGGATGGCCGACGCGTCGCTCGAGGGACGGGAGGGGGGCCGCGTCCCCGCCCCGCTCTTCGGGCAGGACCGCTTCGAGGCGCGCGAACAGATCCTCGAGATGCTGCGCCAGCGCCGGTTGCTGGAGCGGATCGAGCCGCACCGCCACGCCGTGCGCCACTGTTACCGCTGCGAGACCGTGGTCGAGCCGCGGCTCTCGGACCAGTGGTTCGTGCGGATGGGGCCGCTCGCGCAGCCGGCGCTCGCCGCCTACCACGCGGGCGCCGTGCGGTTCATCCCCGAGCGGCGCGGCGACGAGTTCGAGCAATGGCTCACCACCATCCGCGACTGGAACATCTCGCGGCAGCTGTGGTGGGGGCACCGCATCCCCGTCTGGTACTGCGACGCGTGCGGCACGGCGAAGGCGTACCGCGAGGACCCGGTTGCCTGCCCGGACTGCGGCGGCGCGCTCCGCCAAGACGAGGACGTCCTCGACACCTGGTTCAGCTCGTGGCTCTGGCCGTTCAGCACCCTGGGCTGGCCGGACCGGACGCCGGACCTCGCGCGCTACTACCCGACGGACGTGCTCGTCACGGCGCCGGAGATCCTCTTCTTCTGGGTGGCGCGGATGATCATGGCGGGGCTGCACTTCATGGACGAGGTGCCGTTCCACACCGTGTACCTCCACGGCACCGTGCGCGACACGCAGCATCGCAAGATGTCGAAGTCGCTCGGCAACGGCATCGATCCGCTGGACGTCGTGCGCCTCTACGGCGCCGACGCGCTCCGGTTCACGGTGGTGAACGGGCTCTCCGTCGGGACGGATATCATCCTCGACCCGAACGACCTGGAGGCGAGCTTCGCACCGGGCCGGAACTTCGCCAACAAGCTCTGGAACATCGGCCGGCTCGTGCTCTCGCACGCCGCCGGGCGATCCGTCCGGCCGCTCGCCGAGGTGGGGCGTGCCGAATTCCAGGCGACGGACCGCTGGATCCTCTCGCGGCTCGACTACGCGGTGCGCGAGTGCACCGACGCGATGGAGCGCTTCCGGCTCAACGACGCCTGCGGCGCGCCGTACCACTTCCTGTGGGACGAGTTCGCCGACTGGTACCTGGAGGCGATCAAGCCGCGCCTGCTGGAGGACACCGACGCGACCGGCGCCGACGCGGCGCGCAGCGTCGCGGTGCACTGCCTCGACACCGCGCTGCGGCTGCTGCACCCGGTCATCCCGTTCATCACCGAGGAGCTGTGGCAGCGCCTGAGGGGCCGTGACCGCACAATCGTCACCGCGGAGTGGCCGGCGCCGGAGGGCCACGCGGACGCGCAGGTGGACGCCGACTTCTGCTTCCTGCGCGCCATCGTCGAGGAGACGCGCAACATCCGCGGCGAGTACGGCGTGAAGCCGAACCAGGTCGTGTGGGTAGCCGTCTCGGGGACGACCGCCCGCCAGCGCGAGCTGCTGGCACGCGAGCAGATGTGGGTGATGCGCCTGGGGCGCATCACCGCCATCGGCGATGCGCCGCGGCCCGGGCCGTCCGCGCACGCCGTCCTGCCCGGGGGCGCGGCGCTCGACGTGTGGTTGGGCGATGCCATTGACGTGCCGCGCGAGCGCGCGCGGCGCGAGGAGGAGCTGGCCCGGCTCGACCGGCAGCTCGCCGGGCTGCGCGGCAAGCTGGCCAATGCCGGTTTCCTCGCGAAGGCCCCGCCGGCGGTCGTGGAACAGGAGCGGGCCAAGGAGCAGGAGTGGTCGGCGCGACGGAAGCGGCTGGCGGCGAGCGTGGAGGCCCTGACGTGAAGCGGGCACGGAGGCACGGAGGCGCGAAGGCACGGCAGCGACACCGGCCACGCGGGCTCCGTGCCGCTGTGCCCCCGTACCTCTGTGCCCTCCTTGTTTCCTGCGCCTCCGCCGGTGATCCACCCGGCGGCCCGCCGGACCAGGACGCGCCGCTGGTCGTGGCGGTGACGCCCGACTCGGGAGCGGTGCTGGACGAACTCCCGGGCGAGGTCACCATCGCGTTCAACGAGGTGATCGCGGAGCGCGTGGCAGGGACGCCGAACACCATTGACGGCGCGCTCATCCTCTCGCCGGCGCCGGACCGCACCAAGGTGACGTGGCGGCGCACCCGCATCACGGCGCGCCCCTCGCGCGGCTTCCGCCCCAACGCCGTGTACCGGGTCGAGCTGCTCCCGGTCATCACCGACCTGCGGCAGAATCGGATGATCGAGGGCCGGGTGGTGGTCTTCACCACGGGCATACCCGTACCGACGGGTCGCCTCCAGGGGGCCCTGGTGGACTGGGCCGCGGGGCGGCCCGCGCTGCGCAACCTCGTCGAGGCGGTGCTGCTCCCGGACTCCCTTCCCTACCGCACGCTCACCGATTCCACCGGCGCCTTCGATATGGCCATGATGCCGGCCGGCGAGTACCTCGTCTATGGCGTGATGGACACCAACAACGACCGGCGGCGCGGCCCGCGCGAGGCGTACGACACGGTCCGCGTGACGGTGGCGGACACCGGGGCGGCGAGCCTGGAGCTGTACGCCTTCGTCCACGACACGGTGGGGCCGCGGCTGCGCCAGGTGGAGATCGCCGACTCGCTCACGCTGAAGCTGACCTTCGATCGCCCGCTCCTCCCGGGCGCGCCGCTCGACACCGCCGCCGTCTCGCTGACGACGGAGGCCGACACGGCGACGCGCCTGCCCGTCCTCGGCGTGTACACGCAGGCCGGGCTCGACTCGGTGCGCGCCCGGCTCCAGGCCGCCGCCGACAGCGCGCGCCGCGCGGCCGACAGCGCCCGCGCCGCGGGCGACACGACGC
>CAYLJK010000288.1:0-3764 GCA_964383975.1 uncultured Gemmatimonadales bacterium
GGGCGGCCGCCCCGGGAGCGGCATGTGGAAGACCACCGACGGCGGGGCGCCATGGACCCGGCTCACCGATCCGCGGCTCGCCAACGGCCTCCCGACCGAGCGGATGGGGCGCATCGGCCTCGCCATCAGCCCGCAGGACCCGCGCATCGTGTACGCGATGATCCAGGTGGACCGCGGGATCACCGACCCGGCGCAGGGGCGCTACGGCGGCGTGTTCCGCTCCGCGGACGCCGGCGCGAGCTGGATCCAGGTCAATGACATCCAGGCCATCCCGCACTACTTCTATGACGAGATCGTCGTGGACCCGTCGGACAGCAACCGGGTGTTCCTGCTCGCGACGCAGCTGCACCAGAGCCGTGACGGCGGCCGCACGTTCGCGCCCGACTCGATGCCGTCGGTGCACGTGGACCATCACGCGCTGTGGATCGATCCGCTCGATCCCGGTCACATGGTGCTGGGGAACGACGGCGGCGTGTACCTCACCGGGGACCGCGGCCGCACCTGGTGGCACATGCCGATCCCCATCGGCCAATTCTACACCGTCACGGTGGACAGCGCGCACGTCCCCTACCAGATCTGCGGCGGCCTCCAGGACAACGGTGCCTGGTGCGGCCCGAGCCGCACCCGCGACACCGCCGGCATCGCCGACACCGACTGGTACCCGGTGAACGGCGGTGACGGGATGTGGGTCCAGTTCAGCTTCGCGGACCCGTTCACGGTCTACTCCAGCGCGCAGTTCGGGTCCATCTCGCGGCTCGACCTGCGCACGTGGCGGCGCGAGGGAATCCAACCGCAGTCGCTCGACGCCGGGGAGCGGAGCGGCTTCGAGTTCCGCTTCGGCTGGACGGCGCCCATCCTCGCCTCGCGGTTCCTGCCGCGCACGGTGTACTTCGGCGGCAACTTCCTGTTCCGCCTGCGCGAGGGCGGCGACGACTGGGAGACGCTCGGCCCGGACATGACGCGCGGCGCGCGGCAGCGCCCCGAGCCGCAGGTCGGGCACACCAGCTACCGCACGCTGTTCAGCGTCGCCGAGAGCCCGCGCACCGCGGCGATCCTCTGGACCGGCTCCGACGACGGGCTGGTCTGGGTATCGCAGGACACCGGCCGCACCTGGGCCAACGTCACGCCGAACTTCCCGCGCGGCGCGCCGACCACGTGCTGGGTCTCGGCGCTCACCGCCTCGTTCCACGCCGACGGCACGGCGTACGTGGTCTTCGACTGCCACATGCGAGACGACTACCGGCCGCACGTCTGGCGCACCACGGACTTCGGGCGCACCTGGACGGAGATCGGCCGCGGCCTCCCGGCCGACCGCGGCAGCTTCACCCTGGTCGAGAGCCAGCGGAGCCCGCGGGTGCTCTTCGTCGGCACCGCGAACGGCGTGTACGCCACGGTGAACGGCGGCGCGCGTTGGGACCGCCTGGGCCGCACCTTCCCGAACACGATGGTCGCCCGGCTCGCCATCGCGCACGCCGAGCGCGAACTGGTCATCGCCACCCACGGCCGCGGTCTCTACATCGCCTCGATCGGCCCGCTGGAGGAGATGAGCGACACGCTCCTCGCCCAGCCGTTCCACGTCTTCCAGAGCGGCCCGGCGCTCCAGTACCGCGTGCGCAGCACCTACCCGTCGGGCGGGACGCACCGTTTCGTGGCGCCCAACCCGCCGCGCGGCGCGGTGGTGCAGTACTGGCTGAAGGAGCTGCAGGCCGAGGGAGTGCGCTTCGTCATCACCACGGCGCGCGGCGACACCGTGCGCACCATCACCGGCTCCGGCATGCCCGGCCTCCAGCGCGTGGTCTGGGACCTGAACCGCGACCGGCCGCGTCCGCGTGGCCTCGGCGATCCGACGAGCCCCGCGGAGCTGCGCCGCGTCGCCGCGGGGGACTACGTGGTACGGGCCACCGTGGCGGGCCGGCGCTTCGAGGTGCCGATCACGGTGGTGGACTGGCCGGCGGACCGGCTCGGGAGGGTGAGGTGAGCCGGGAGCAGGGAGCAGGGACCAGGGAGTCGAGGCCGGGTTGTCGCAATCCGGGTCCTCATCAGTCCAGGCCCAGTTGCCGCAGCCGCGGCGCCCGGCCCGGCCGAACGCCTCGATCGCGCGGTCCGTGAGCCGCAGGGCCGAGCAGGTGCCGGCCGCGACCTAGGCGATCACGGCGTCGCGGGCTCCGCCTCGAGCGCGCCGTCACGCCGCGGCGGGATCCCGGACGGGCGTTCGACCCCGCGCCCCGCTCCGCCTCGCCCTGCCCCTGCCCGTTCCGTAGCTTCCATGCATGCGATTCGCGTCCTTCGACGCCGCCGCGGCGCATCTGCGCGATGCCGGCATCCTGATGGTGGACCTGAAGTTCTGTGACATCTGGGGCCGCTGGCACCACGTCACCCTGCCCGCCGAGCGGTTCACGTCGCAGCTGTTCGCGCGGGGGGTGGGCTTCGACGGGTCCGCCCTCGGCTTCAAGTCCGTCAAGTCCGGCGACATGGCCCTCATTCCGGACCTGGACGCCGGCTTCCCGGACCCCTTCACCGCCGACCCAACGTTTTCCTTCGTCTGCACCGCCGTGGAGGCGGACACGCGGCAGCCGTTCCCCTTTGACCCGCGCACCATCGCGCAGCGCGCGGAGGCGTTCCTGCGGGAGACCGGCGTCGCCGACCGCAGCGTGTGGGGCCCGGAGTTCGAGTTCTACCTGTTCGACGGCGTGCAGTTCGAGAACACGGTGCACACCGCGAGCTACCGGGTGGAATCGCAGGAGGGGGCGTGGCGGCGCCGCGAGCTGGGGAGCGGCTATCACGTCCCGATGCACGGCGGCTACCACGCCATCCCGCCGCACGACCGCCTCCACGACGCGCGGACGCGGATCTGCCGGCACCTGGCGGCGATGGGCGTCGAGGTGAAGTACCACCACCACGAGGTGGGCGGCCCGGGGCAGTGCGAGATCGAGGTCCCGCTCCTGCCGCTGGCGGAGGCGACGGACACCGTGATGCTGGTGAAGTACGCGGTGCGGATGACGGCCATCGCGCTCGGGCTCACCGCCACCTTCCTGCCGAAGCCGCTGCACGGCGAGGCGGGGAGCGGGATGCACTTCCACCAGTGCCTCTGGAAGGACGGCGCGAACCTCTTCCACGACGCCGCCGGGTACGGCCGGCTCAGCACCGCCGCGCGGCGGTTCATCGCCGGGCTGCTGCACCACGGCCCGGCGGTGATGGCGCTGACCAACCCGAGCACCAACTCCTATCGCCGGCTCGTGCCGGGCTACGAGGCGCCGGTGAGCGCCATCTTCTCGCTCGGCAACCGCAGCGCGGCGATCCGCATCCCGATGTACTCCGACAGGCCCGAGAACACGCGCTTCGAGTTCCGGCCGCCCGACGCCACGGGGAACCCGTACCTCGCCGTGGCGGCGATGCTGCTCGCCGGCGTGGACGGCATCCGCCGGGGGATGGACCCGACCGCGCTCGGCTTCGGGCCGGTGGACGAGGACATCTTCTCGTGGCCGCCGGAACGGCGCGCCGCCATCCACTCGCTCCCCACGTCGCTCGGCGCGGCGCTCGACGCCCTCGAGCGGGACCACGCCTTCCTCCTCGAGGGGGGCGTCTTTCCGGACGAGCTGCTGGCACGGTGGATCGCGCGCAAGCGCACCGAGGAGCGCGAGGTGCTGAACCGGCCGCACCCCTACGAGGTCGAGCTGTACTACGACCTGTGACCGGGAGGGGACCATGCACGACCTCACCCCCGAGGAACGGATGGGGCGAGCCGTCGGGACGAACAACGTCTT
>CAYLJK010000289.1:0-3754 GCA_964383975.1 uncultured Gemmatimonadales bacterium
TCCCCGTCCGGGGGCGGCAAGACGACGATCGCGAAGGCGCTGCTGGCGGCACGCGAGGACGTGGGGTACTCCGTCTCCGCGACGACCCGACCGCCGCGGCCCGGGGAGGTGGACGGGCGGGACTACCACTTCCTGCCGCGCGACGAGTTCGAGCGGCGCGTGGCGGCGGGCGCGTTCGTGGAGTGGGCTGAGTACAGCGGCCACCTCTACGGCACGCTGAGGGCGGAGGTGGAGGCGGTGCTGGCCTCCGGGCGGCACGTGGTCCTCGACATCGAGGTGCAGGGTGCCGCCCAGATGCGGCGGCAGTTCCCGGAGGCGGTGCTGGTGTTCATTCTGCCGCCGTCGGCCGAGGACCTGCTGGCGCGGATGGGGGGCCGTTCGGGCACGCGCGCAGCGACCCTCACCCGCCGGCTGCGCCGCGCGGTGGAGGAGTTCGCCGAGGCGGACCAGTACGACTACGTGGTCGTGAACGCGGACCGCGTGGAGGCGACGGCGGAGGTCGCGGCGGTGCTGGAGGCCGAGAGCCGCCGGCCGAGCCGCAACCCGGATGTGGTGGAACTGCTGACCGCGCTGCGGCGCGACGTCGCCGCGCTGGCCGAGACGCTGGCAATCGAGGAGACCAGGGGATGAGGGTGTTCACGCCGGTGGAGATCGCGAAGCAGGCCGGGAACAAGTACGTGGGCGTGCTGGTGGCCGCGAAGTTCGCCCGCTTCGTCAACGACTTCCCGCGCGACCGCAACTTCCAGTACGAGAAGAAGCTTACGACGACCTCGCTCGAGGAGCTGTCGAGCGGCGCGCTGACCTACAAGATCACGCGGCGTCGCCGGCAGGACGCGTGAACGCGCTGGCCGGCCGGCGCGTCGTTCTCGGCGTGTCGGGCGGTATCGCCTGCTACAAGTCGTGCATCGTGGCCCGCCGCCTGACGGAGGCCGGCGCCGCCGTGGACGCGGTCCTCACCCGCTCCGCCTCCGAGTTCGTCGGCCCCATCACCTTCGAGGCCCTGACTGCCCGCCCCGTCGTCACCTCGCTGTGGGACGCCGGCCGCGCGCTCGACCACGTCCGGCTCGGCCGCGAGGCGGACCTCATCATCGTCGCCCCGGCCACCGCGAACCTCCTTGCCCGCATGGCGATGGGCATGGCGGACGACTTCCTCTCGACCCTGCTCGTCGCCCGCCGCACCCCGGTGCTCCTCTGCCCGGCGATGAACGACCAGATGTACCGTCACCCCGAGACCCAGGCGAACCTCAAGCGTGTCGCCGCTCTCGGCGCGGTCGGGCCGGCGGTGCACATCCTTGGCCCCGCCACGGGACCGCTCGCGCGCGGTGAAGGGGAGGGTCCGGGCCGCATGGTGGAGCCGGAGGAGATCGTCGCGTGGACGGAGCGGCTGCTGGGCCAGGGCGAACCGTACCTCGGGCGGCGGGTTGTCGTCACCGCCGGACCGACGCGCGAGGCGCTGGACCCGGTGCGCGTCGTGACCAACCGTTCGAGCGGCCGCATGGGCTACGCGCTGGCCGCCGCCGCGTGGCGCCGCGGCGCGAAGGTCACGCTCATCACCGGGCCCACCCTGCTCACGCCGCCGATCGGCCCCGAGGTGGTGCGCGTGGATTCCACCGCGGACCTCCAGCAGGCGGTGAGCGAGGCGCTCCCGTCGGCGGACCTGCTCCTCATGGCGGCCGCACCCGCGGACTACGCGCCCGCCGCGCCGAAGGACGTGAAGTCGAAGCGCGATGCCGGGCCCGTGACCGTCCTCCTGGAGCCGACGCCCGACGTCCTCTCCAGCACGGCCTACTGGCGCAAGCAGGGCGCCGTGGTCGTCGGCTTCGCCCTCGAAACGGGCGACCCGGTGCCCTCGGCGCGGGAGAAGCTGCGCGCCAAGCAGCTCGACCTCGTGGTCGCCAACGACGCGACGGAAGACGGCGCCGGCCCGGAAACGACGACCAACCGCGTCACGCTCGTCACGAAGGAGACCGCCGAGCCGCTCCCCCTGATGCCGAAGGCGGATGTGGCGGACGCCATCCTCGACCGCGTCGGCGCGCTGCTGGCTCGTGAGTGACCTGCGGCGGTACCTGGAGCAGCTCCGGGAGATGGGGGAAAAGGAGCTGGTCCTCGAGGACGCCGGGCGCGGAGGCACGGGGGCACGGACGCACGGAACAGACGGCTCCCCGCTCCCGGGTCCCAGCTCCCCGCGTCCAGACGGCGGGCACGGAGGCAGGGAGGCACGGGCGCACGGAACAGGCGGGACCCCACTCCCGACTCCCCGCTCCCCGCTGCTTCCCCCCGGCATCGTCGCTGACGCGCCGCCGAGCCGCGACGATCTGTTCACGGCCGACCCCGTGGCGCAGTTCGGTTCGCTCGAGGCGCTGGCCGCCATGGTCGCCGCCTGCACGAAGTGTGCGCTGGCGCAGACGCGGACGCACGTTGTCCCCGGGGAGGGGAACGCGCGCGCGCAGCTGGTGCTCGTGGGCGAGGCGCCGGGCGCGACGGAGGACGAGACCGGGCGGCCGTTCGTGGGGCGCGCGGGCCTGCTGCTCAACGACATCCTCAAAGCGATCGGGCTCGCGCGCGAGGAGGTCTTCATCTGCAACGTGCTGAAGTGCCGCCCGCCGGGGAACCGCGATCCGGAGCCGCTGGAAGTCGCCGCCTGCTCGCCGTACCTTCACAGGCAGTTGGAGCTCATCCGGCCGAAGGTGATCCTCGCGCTGGGCCGCCCGGCGGCGAACACGCTGCTCGGCACCACCGCGTCGCTGGGCGAGCTGCGGGGGAAGCTGCACCGCTACCGCGGCATCCCGCTGATCGCCACCTATCACCCGGCCGCCCTGCTGCGGAACCCTCACTGGAAGCGCCCGACCTGGGATGACGTCCGCATCGTCCGCCGCCTCCTCGACGGCGACCCCGTCTGACCCGTTCGCGGGCCGAGCAGCCCCGTACAACGCGGAGGCCGAGCAGTCCGTCCTGAGCGCGATGCTGCTCGACGCCGATGCGGCGCTCCGGGCGGCCGAGACGCTGGATGACTGGATGTTCTTTCGGGAGGCACACCGCCGGCTGTTCCGCATCATGATCGGGATCGCCCGGCGGGGCGGGGCCATCGATCCGGTCACCCTGAAGGAGGAGGTCGAGCGGGCCGGCCAGCTGGAGGCGGTCGGCGGTCTCGACTACCTCACCTACCTGCTCGACGTCGTCCCCACGGCGGCGAACTTCGAGTACCACGCGCGCATCGTCCGCGACAAGGCGCTGCTGCGCAGCCTCATCGAGGTGGGCACCCAGATCGTCCAGGAGGCGTTCGAGGGCCGCCGCCTCTCCAGCGAGATCCTCGACAGCGCGGAGCGGAAGATCTTCAAGGTCGCCGAGCACCGGACGGTCGAAGGGTTCGAGCGGTTGAAGAAGCTGCTCTGGCCGACCATGGAGCGCATCGAAAAGCTCCATGGTGCAGGCCAGACGATTACCGGCGTCGCCTCCGGGTTCCGAGATTTGGATGAGCGGACGGCGGGCTTCCAACCCTCGGACCTCGTCATTGTGGCCGCGCGGCCGAGCATGGGGAAAACCGCCTTCTGCCTGAATGTGGCGCAGCACGCCGCGATCGAACACGGCACGGGGGTGGCCATCTTCTCGCTCGAGATGTCCCGGGAGGCGATCGTCCAGCGCCTGCTGACCAGCGAGGCGCGGGTGGACGCGCACCGCCTGCGGACGGGCACCCTGCGGGACGCTGACTACAAGCTGATGGCGACCGCGGCGGGCGTGCTCTCCACGGCGCCCA
>CAYLJK010000290.1:0-3719 GCA_964383975.1 uncultured Gemmatimonadales bacterium
CGGAACCGGCGCCGGCCCCCCCGCCCGCGCCGGCCGCAGCGCCGGTCCTCGGCGAGGCCGACCTCGCCCTCTCGTACATGACGCTCGAGCAGCTCATCACCGAGCGCGGCCTCCCGCTGGGCCGCATCGAGGAGCTGATCACGGAGCCGACGCCGCTCCCGGTGGGCGCCGTGGCCGCGCCGGCGATAGCGACCCCGGCGGGACCGGATGCCGACGTGGTCCCGGTCGAGTCGCTCCTCTACCGTGGGGAGGTCGCCCTGCGCCGCGCCCTCGACCTGCGCGAGGAGGTCCTGGCCGCGGTGAGCGCGGACGATCCCACCCTCCCCGCCCTGCTCCACGAGGTGTTCGATCTCATCGAGCTCGGCCGCCCCCACGGCCGCTGAGGCGGCACCCGCGCGCGGCGGCCGCCGCGTCTGGCAGGCCTGGCTCGGCCTCGCTGTCTCGATCGCCTTCCTCGCCTGGGCCCTGCGCGACGTCTCCCCCGCCGAGGTCTGGCACGAGGTGCGGCGCGCGAACCTCGCGCTCCTCCTCGTCTCCGCCGCGGCGGTGACCGCCACGTTTCCGCTGCGTGCGCTGCGCTGGCGCGTGCTCGTGGCCGGCCCCGGCGGCGCCGTGCTGCCGTACCGGCCGCTGTGGCGCGCCGTCGCGATCGGGTTCATGGCGAACAACGTGCTGCCGGCCCGCGCCGGGGAGCTGGTGCGCGGGTACGCGGGAGCCGCTCTGACCGGACTGCCGTTCTCGACCCTGCTCGCGTCCATCGCCGTGGAGCGCGTGTTCGACGGGATCGTTATCGTCCTGCTCCTCGCGCTGGCCCTGGGCGCCCCCGGGTCGTCGGGCGCGATGGTCATCGGTACCACCAGCCTCGACGTCCTGGCCGCGTCCATGGCGGCGCTCTTCGTCGGCGCGCTCGTCTTCCTCGTGTTGCTGGCCCGCAACCAGGCGCGCGTGCTCCCGCTCGCCGAGCGGCTGCTCCAGCGCGCCCTGCCGGGACGCGCCAGCGCCCTCGCCGTGCGGGTGCTCGACAACGTCGCGGCCGGCCTCGGCGTGCTGCACTCCACGCGCGACGTGCTGCGCGTCGTCGTCTGGTCGTTCGCCGTGTGGCTGGTGAATGCCGGATCGTTCGTCATCGCGTTCCTCGCCTTCGGGCTCCACGTCCCCGCAGCCTCGGCGCTGGTGCTCCAGGGCGTGGTGGCCTTCGGCGTGGCGATCCCGAGCACGCCCGGCTTCTTCGGCGTGTACGAGGCGCTCACCCGCGCGGTGCTCGGCGCCTATGGCGTGCCCGGCGAGCAGGCCGTCAGTTTCGCCATCGGGGTGCACCTCTGCTGGTTCGTCCCGATCACCGCCATCGGCCTGGCCGTCCTGGCGCGGTCCGGGCTCACGCTGCGCGCCCTGCGCGCCGGAGCGGCGGCATGAGCCGGCGCGTCGTCGCCACCGCGGCCGCCAAAGTCAACCTCTGGCTGCGCGTGTTCGGCCGCGATGCGCGCGGCTACCACGCCATCGAGTCGCTCTTCCAGCTCATCAGCCTCGCGGACGAGCTGACCGTGGAGCGCACCGCCGCCGGCATCACGCTCGGCGGCGCGCCGCCGGGACTGGGGCCCACGAAGGACAACCTCGTGGTGCGCGCGGCGGAGCGGTTCTTCCGCGCCGCGCGCGTGTCAGGCGGCGCCGCCATCACGCTCGACAAGCGCGTTCCGTGGAGCGCGGGACTCGGCGGCGGCTCGGCCGACGCCGCCGCGACGCTGGCCGCGCTGAACCGCCTCTACGGGGGGCCGCTCACCACCGGCGAGCTGATGACGCTGGGTGCCGAGCTGGGGATGGACGTGCCGTTCTTCCTCAGCGGCGCCGCGCTCGCGCTCGGCTGGGGCCGCGGCGAACGGCTCCTCGGCCTCCCCGCCCTGCCGCCGCGGCCGCTCCTCGTCGTCCCGCCTGCCGCGCCGGTGCGGACCGCCGACGCCTACGGCTGGCTCGATCGCGACCGGGGCGCCGAGGACACCGGCGAGTTCGCGGCCGTGGTGCCGGCCGCCTCGCTGTCGTCGTGGGACGAGGTGCGGCGGCACTCGCACAACGACTTCGAGCCGGTCGTCGCGGCGCACCTCCCGGCCATCGGCCACTGGCTCGACCGCGTGCGCACCACCGAGGCGTTCCTCGTGCGGCTGGCCGGATCCGGCGGCGCGGTGGTGGCGCTCTACGACTCCGTGGCGAAGCGCGACGCCGCCGCGGGCCGGCTCGGCGCCGAGGTCGCGGTGCTCACCGGGGAGACGCTCATCGCCGCCCCCCCCCTCCGGGAAGAGGACTGACATGCTGGTGCTGGACGGCCGCTCGCTCACCATTGCCGACGTGGCCCGCATCGCTCATGGCTCGCGCACGCCGGTGCAGCTCGCCCCCGCGGCGCGCGAGGCGGTGCTCGCGGCCCGCCGCGTCATCGACGACCACGTCGCCACGGGCGAGCGTGTGTACGGGGTGACAACGGGGTTCGGCCGCCTCGCCGAGGTGGTCATCCCGCCGCAGCAGCGGCTCGCGCTCCAGCGCAACGTCGTCCGCAGCCACGCCTCGGGCTTCGGCGACGCGGTGCCCAGGGAGGTCGTGCGGGCCCTGGTGCTGCTGCGCGCCAACACGCTGGCCCACGGCCACTCCGGCTGCTCGATCGAACCGCTCGAGCTGCTCCTCGCCCTGCTCGCGCACGACATCCACCCGGTCGTCCCCGAGTTCGGCTCGGTGGGCGCGAGCGGCGATCTCGTCCCGCTCGCGCACGTCGCGCTGACGCTCATCGGGGAGGGCGAGGTCGAGGCCGGCGAGCGGCGGATGAGCGCCGCGGAGGCCCTCCGCTCGGCGGGCCTCGCCCCCGTCACGCTCCGCGAGAAGGACGGCCTCGCCCTCATCAACGGCACGCAGTTCTGCTCGGCGCTCGGCTGTCTCGTGCTCGCCGAGGCGGAGGCCGCGCTGGAGGCGCTCGAGGTCGCCGGCGCGATGTCGCTCGACGCGCTGCTGGGTTCGCCGGGGCCCTTCGCCGAGGCCGTGCAGGCGGTGCGCGCGCACCCCGGCCAGGCGGCGAGCGCGGCGCGGCTCCGCGCGCTGCTGGACGGGAGCCAGATCCGCGAGTCCCACCGCGTCGGCGACCCGCGGGTGCAGGACGCCTACTCGCTGCGCTGCATGCCGCAGGTGCACGGCGCGGCCCGCGACGCCCTCGCCCACGCCCGCCGCATCCTCGAGATCGAGATCAACAGCGCGACCGACAACCCGCTCGTCTTCGCTGAGACGGGGGTGATCACCAGCGGCGGGAACTTCCACGCGCAGATCGTCGCCCAGGCGCTCGACCTCGTCGCGATCGCGCTCGCCGACGCCGCGGCCATCAGCGAGCGCCGCATCGACCGGCTGCTGGACCCGGACGCCTCCGGGCTCCCGGCGTTCCTCGCGCGCCAGCCCGGCGTCGAGTCCGGCCTGATGATGCTCCAGACGGCGGCGGCCGACGTCCTCACGGAGCTGCGCCTCCTCGCCTCGCCGGCGTCGGTGCACTCGGTGCCGACCGGCGCGAACCGCGAGGACCATGTCTCCATGGGTCCGGCCGCCGCACGCAAGGCGCGCCGCGCCGTCCGCGCGTTCCGGTACATCGTCGCCATCGAGCTGCTCTGCGCCGCCGAGGGGCTCGAGCACCGCCGTCCCCTGCGCTGCGGCCCGCACCTCGAAGCGGCGCATGCCGCGCTGCGGCGGGCCGTCCCGCG
>CAYLJK010000291.1:0-1878 GCA_964383975.1 uncultured Gemmatimonadales bacterium
GACGGCTTCCGGGGTCCGTGAGCTGGCGCGCTGACCGGCAGGCGGTCGCCGTGGCGGCCGCGGTGCTCGTCGCCTCGGCTCCGGCGCCGCTCACGGGACAGGTCGCGCGCATCACGCCCGACCGGCTGGCACGGCACGTGGGCGTGCTCGCGGACGACTCGATGCGCGGCCGTGCGACGCCCAGCCCGCAGCTGGAGCAGGCCGCCCGCTACGTGGAGGACGCCTTCCGGCGCGCGGGCCTCGCGCCCGCCGGGGACAGCGGCGGGTTCGTCCAGCGCTACCCGATCGGCGGGAACCGTTCCGGTGTCACCGCGCCGAACGTGGTCGGGCTGCTGCCCGGTCGCGACCCGTCCCTGGCCGGGAGTTACGTGCTGGTCGTCGCGCACATGGATCACGTGGGCGTGACACCGCGTCCGGTCGGCACCGACTCGATCCGCAACGGCGCCGACGACAACGCGTCCGGCACGGCGGGCCTGCTCGCCCTCGCGGAGGCGTTCGCCGGCGTGGAGCCGCGGCCGCGGCGCTCGCTCCTCTTCCTGGTCGTCAGCGGCGAGGAGCGGGGGCTGCTGGGCTCGCGCCACTACGCCGCCAACCCGACGGTCCCGCTCGACAGCATCGTCGGGCTCGTGAACCTCGACATGATCGGGCGCAACCGCCCGGACTCGGTGTACCTCAACGGGTGGGGGAAGACCTCGCTCGCCGAGCGCGTGCGGGAGCTGGCGGCGGCGCACCCGGAGCTGGGACTGTCCGTCGGTCCCGACCTCGAGGACCGCCCGCTGACGCCGGCCGACTCGGATCACTGGCCCTTCCAGCGACGCGGTATCCCGTACGTCTTCTTCTACACCGGTCCACACGCGGACTACCACCGCGTCGGGGACGAGGCCGCACGCCTGGACGCGGACAAGGCCGCGCGGATCACGCGCCTGGCGTTCCTGACCCTGCTCGCGACGGCGAACGACGCGGCCCGCCCGGCCTGGAACGCCGAGGCGCGGCGGGTGAACGTGGCGGAGTTCCGCTGAGGGCGCTGGCGCTCGCCCTCGCGGCGCTGCTCGGGGCGAGCGGTCCCCTCACGGTGGGGCGCCCGGCGCCGCCGCCGCGCCCGCGCGAACCGTGCATCCCGACGCCCCTGCCGCCGCGTGCGGTGCTGGTGGCGAGCGGGCGGTTCTGGCACGCGCGACGTGTGACGCCGCCCCCCACTGGCACACGCGCGCTCCCGGCCGACTCCATCGTCATCCACGCGACGATCGCCGCCGGCCTGGGCCGTGACGCCGAAGTGGAACAGCTGCTGCGGCGCGCCCGTGGCGCCGACACGAGCCGAGCCCTGCTCCAACTGGCCGCCCAGGCGGACGAGCGCGCGGGTCGCTGGGCCGATGCCGTCCGGCGCTACCGCCGCCTGCTGGCGCACGCGGCGACGACGGACGATGAGCGGGAGCGCCACCTGGTGCGGCTCGCGCTCGCCCTCGAGCAGACCGGGCCGCGCGACTCCGCGGCCGCCACGTGGCGCCGGGCCGCGGCAGCGCTGCCTGGAATCGCCGACTGGCTCGCGGTGCGGCGCGCCGCGATGGAGCGGGACACGGCGGTCGCGTTCGCCGCGGTCGCGGGGATGCGGACGCGCGGCGCCGCCCGCCGGGCGGACCTGGCGATCGCCGGGCGGCGCCTGGCGCTTGGCAACGCGCGGGGGGCGCTGCCGCTCTTCGCGCGTTCCGGCGGACCGCTCGACGTCGCGCACGCGGAGCTGGCGCTGGGCCGCCGGCGCGAGGCCCGGGCACGGGCGAACGCCATGCTGGCCGGGGATCCAGCGCGGCCGGAGACGTTCCTCGCGGCGCTGTTCCTCACGGAGCACTTCGACCGCCTCGCGCCGGCGGAGCTGCTGGCGGT
>CAYLJK010000291.1:1888-3711 GCA_964383975.1 uncultured Gemmatimonadales bacterium
CGCAGCGCGATGCAGCGGGGCGACACGAGCCCGCAGCCGTGGCTGGAGGTGGCGGCGGCCCTCGCGCAGCGCGGCGACGTGGCCGGCGCCTTGCGGGCCGTGGACAGCGCCGGAACACGCCGGGAGGGGCGGCGCCAGCCCATGCGCATCGCCGCCGCGCGGCTCCAGGTGCTGACCGGCGCGGCGAGGTGGGACGAGGCGGACACGGCGCTGGTCCTCCTGGCGCGCCGGCACCCGGGCGACACGACCGTCGCCCGGCTCGTGATGCTGTTCGCCGACCATTACCGGCAACGCGGAGAGGTGGACGCCGAGCGGGCGCGCTACGACTTGCTCCTCAGCCGGTTCGCTGCCGCGCCGGCGGCGGTCGCGGCACGGTTCCGACTCGCGCTGATCGCGTACGCGGAGGGCGCGCGGGACTCGGCGGCGGCACTGATCGACGCGGTGGTCGCGCTCGACACGACCGGCCGGGCGGGGCTGGGCCCGCGGTACTGGCGCGCCCGCCTCGCAGCCGAACGGGGGGACGCCGTCGCCGCCACGCTGCTGCGCGCCATCGCCGACTCGGCGCCCACGCAGTTCTACGGGGTGCGCGCGCGCGAGCTGGCCGGTGACCCCGTCGTCACGCGCGAGGTCGCGCTGCCGCTGCCGCAGGCGGGGTCGTTCGCGCCCGCGCAGGCGCGGGAGCGGATCCGTCAACTGGCCCGCGTGGGACTCGACGCGGAGGCCCGCGCCGAGGCGGCCGGATTCCTCCAGGACTCGACGGCGTCGGTGCAGCTGCTGACGGCGGCGGGCGAGGCGGCGGGCGAGGCCGGCTTCGCTCGGGAGGCGATTCTGCTGGGGGAGGCGGTCCGGCGCCGCGTGGGGCTGACGCCGGGCGCGGCGCGAGCCCTCTTCCCCTACCCGTTCCGCCGGATCATCGAGGCCGAGGCGGACGAGCACTGCGTGGACCCGCTGCTCATGGCGGCGCTGATCCGCCAGGAGTCGCGCTTCGAAACCCGCGCCGTGTCCCGCGCTGGCGCGCGGGGACTGAGCCAGGTGATGCCCGCCACCGCGGCGGAGATGGCGGAGCGCCTCCGGCTGGGTGCCTGGGACGCGGAGCTGCTCTTTGTTCCGGACGCGAACCTCCACCTCGGCGCGCGGTACATCCAGGAGCGTCTCGAGCGCGACGCGCTCCCGCTGCACGCGCTCCTCGCGTCGTACAACGCCGGCCCCGCGCGGGTGGCGCGGTGGCGGCGGTGGCGGGGCTTCGAGGACCCGGATCTGTTCGCCGAGCGGGTGACTATTGCGGAGACCCGCGACTACGTGCGAACGGTATATGCGAACTACGCCTGGTACCGGGCCGCATGGGCAGACACCGAAGACTGGTCCTTCCCGCGCTGACGCTGCTGCTGGCCTGCGGCGGTGACGGCGGGAGCGCGGCCGGCTCCGCGGAGCCAGGCGCTGACGCGGCCGAGGCCGTGCGGGCCGGCTATCGGGCGCCGGACATCGCCGCGGCGGGGGCGTGGGTGTGGGAGGGTCCGCTGGGAGTCACGTTCGTCCTGGTGGATGCGCAGGGCGCGATCGCGGGGATCGTCCAGGCGCGCGCCGACCTGTGGGCGGTGACCGACAGCGGCGTGTCGCCGGTCGGGCGCTCGGAGGTGATGCCGTCGGTTGCGGAGATCGGCGCGTTCGCGTTCGAGGACCTCACCGGCGATGGCTTCCCCGACCTGTTCGGCTGGGTGGCCGACTCGGCGGGCGTCCGCTACCCGATCTTCTTGGTGGGAGCGACCGGCGGCCTGCGCGAGGAGATCGCCATCGCCGCGTCGCGATGGGTGTTCGAGTCCGAG
>CAYLJK010000292.1:0-3282 GCA_964383975.1 uncultured Gemmatimonadales bacterium
ATCGGGACGTCGTAAGTGGTGCCGCTCGCCGAGACGTCGATGACGTCGGATTGGAAGACCTTGTCGGTGGCGAGCACCACCAGCGCCTTGCCGTCCGTCGGCGCGTGGATGGAGATCTTGGCCGTTTCGCCCGGCCGATAGCTCTTCTTGTCGGCAACGACGGCCACTCGGTCCGGCTTGTCGACGGTCGTGCCGCCGTACCAGCCGCCCCACAGCCCGATGCGCGTGGTATCCACGTCGCCCCGCGCGCGCAGGTAGGCCCACGCGGCCGTGACGTCCGCGTACTCGCTCGCCCCGAAGCGCCCGCGGCGGGGCGCCTCCCGGAACGCGCGCCCGTAGCCGATGCCGCCCCGGTAGTTGACCGACACCACAACGTATCCGCGACCCGCCAGCGCCTGATTGAGGGCGTAGGCGCTGTGGTAGTAGCCGCGGTCGTGCCATCCGAGCAGCATCTGGCGCTGCGGCCCGCCGTGGAAGAACAGCACCGCCGGCCGGCGGCCGGGGATCCGCCCCACGGGGACGAAGACCTGGAGGTGCACCTCGATCGAGTCCGCGGCGCGCACGACGACCGCCTCCGGCACCACGAGCCGGTCGAGCGGGAAGTCGTCCGGGAGGGGCCAGCCCGGCAGGGGCGCGAGCTGCGAGGCGAGCGCGGGTGACGCGGGCCGGCGCGCGTCCGACCGCAGCACCATGACGCCGCCGTCCGCGAGCGGCACGGGCGCCCACTGGAGGCCCACGCCGCCGGTCACCTCGCGCGGCGTCCCCCCCGAGACGGCCACCTGCTGAATGTGCAGGCGGTCCGGATCACCGCAGTTGGAGGCGTACACCCCGCTGTCCCGCCGCGCCGTCAGCCGGATGTCCCGGACCTCGCAGCCGTCCGGCGTGAGGCGCGCCGACTCGCTGCCGGAGGCGGTCACCCGGTAGAGCCCGAGCCACCCGGTCAGCTCCGCGCCGAACAGCAGCGTATCGCCGGCCGCCCAGAGCAGCCCCCATTCGCCCGCGAGGCCGGGAAACGCGCCATCGGGACCGGGAGGAGCACGCCACACGTCACGCCCTTCGCCCGTGGTCGCGTCGGCGACCACGATGCTGAAGGGGGGCGGCCCCTCACCACGCACGGCCGGCAGGGGGGCGCCGGTCGGGTACGTGCTGCCCGCCCGGCGGATGAACGCGATGCGCGACCCGTCTGGGGACCACCGCGGCAGCTCGTCCCGCGCGGTCGAGGGCGCGAGCCAACGGATAGTCGCCGCGGCGAGGTCGAAGATGCCGACGAAGCTGTGGTCGCCGCGCCGGCTCACGAACGCCAGACGGCGGCCGTCCGGGCTCCAAACCGGCCGGGCGCTCTCACCGCGGACGCGGAAGGCGATCCGCGCGGGGCGGGCCGCCCGCAGCGATGCGAGGCGGATGGTGTCGCGCAGGAGGAAGGCCACCTGCCCGCCCGCCGGGTCCGACACGGGCGTGTGGCCTTCCCCGATGCGGCGCAGCCCTCCCGAGCGGCTGACGAGCCAGACCGCCTGCTCGCTCCCAGCCGGGTCGGACGTGGCGCTGACCGGCACGTCGGCGTCCCAGTTCGAGCCGGGCGCGCCGCCACGCACGACGAGGAGAGCGCGGCCGTCCCCGGTCCAGCTGAGCGACGAGAGCGCCTGGCCGTCATCGGCCATCCAGCGCGTGAGCCGCCTGGCCCGCCACTCCGGCGCCTCGGCGATCCACACGTTGCGCCGCCCCTCCTCGTTGCCCAGCCACGCCACCGCGCGGCCATCCGGCGCGCCGACGAGCTCCGAGGGCATGGGAGCAGCGAGGTAGCGGGCCACGTCCGGCACCGCCTGTGCCGCCAGCACGCGCGGCAGCGCCACCACCAGCGCGGCGACCGCCCACCGAAGACGTCGTCCGTCCATTTACGCTGCTCCTTTCCGCTGCCCGGCACGCGCTACCGGCTGCTCACGCTTTCGACTCTCCCGGCGGCTTGTCCCACGGGGCGGCGGCGGCCCTGGCCGCCTCCCGCATGCGCTCGGCCTCCTGCCGCTGGCGCTGATCGGCATCAATCGTCGCCTTCATGGTCCGCTCGAGCAGCTGCTTGAACCCGGCGATCCCCTCGCGCATCACACGGGCGCGCTGCATCTGGCTCCCGCGCCCCGCCGCGACCGACAGCATCCCCGCCTGGTCCGCGAGCGGACCCAGGTTCTTGATCATCGCCGTCTGTCGGATCTGCTGCAGCTGCCGCACGATCGCCTGCGCGATGTCGTCCGCGTTCTTCTTCGCAGCCGCATACTCCTCGACGCGCTTGGTCATGTGGTCGCACTGGTGCAGCAGGTTCTCCATGAAGACGACCTCTTCCTCGACCTTCGCCGAGAGCTTCCTGCCGGCCATGGGCACTCCAGCGTGAAGGTGGTCCGCCTGGAAGTTGCGCAGGAGCGGGGGAGAGTGGGAGGGCGCGGAGCCCCGCAGGGACCCGGGCGCGGGCGCGAAGGGCTCCGGAGCGCGTGACCGCGCCGCGGAGCCCCGTTCCGATTCCCCGACTCCCGGCTACGCCGACGCGTGCACCGCCGGCATGACCGGCGCGAGCATCTCCTCCATCGTGATGTTGAGCAACCGGATCTCGTAGCTCACGCGCGTCGTCGGCAGCGGCAGGGTCACGAGCTTCGCGAGGTCGATCGGCGTCCCGACGGCGATCGCCTCGGCGCCGCCGCGGGCGGCCCGCGCGATCGTCGCCTCCAGGTCCTTCAGCTGCTGGCCGCCGTACCCGAGAGCGGGAAGCGCCTCGCGCACGTGCGTGTAGCGCTCCAGCGCCTCGGCGATCTCGCCCACGGCGAACTGCCGCGGGTCCACCAGGTCCTTCGCGCCGGCCGCGCGCGCCGCCAGCACCGCCGCGCCGAACGCCATCCCGCCGTGAGTGAGCGTCGGACCGTCGTCAATGGCCAGCACCCGCCTGCCGCGCAGCACCGCCGGGTCGGCCACCGTCACCGGGCACTCCGCCATGACGATCTGCGCCTTCGGGTTCAGCGCCCGCACGCGCTGGCGCACCTCGGCCACGTGCTCCGGCAGCGCCGTGTCCACCTTGTTGATCACGACCACGTCGGCCATGCGGAGGTTCGTGCCGCCGGGATAGTACGACGCCTCGTGCCCCGCACGGTGCGGGTCCACGACCGTGATGTACAGGTCCGCGGCGATGAACGCGGTGTCGTTGTTGCCGCCGTCCCACAGGATGACGTCGGCCTCCTGCTCGGCCTGGCGCAGGATCGCCTCGTAGTCCACGCCGGCCCAGACCACCGAGCCGGTGGCGATGTG
>CAYLJK010000292.1:3292-3702 GCA_964383975.1 uncultured Gemmatimonadales bacterium
ACTCCTCGCGCTCCTCCACGGTGACCTGGTGCGCCCGCAGGTCGGCCTCCGTCGCGAACCGCTGGACGCGCTCGGCCGCCAGATCGCCGTACGGCATCGGGTGGCGGATGACCGCGACCTCGATGCCGCGGGAGCGCAGGAAGGGCACGATCGCGCGCGACAGCGGGCTCTTCCCCGCCCCGGTGCGCGACGCCGTCACCGCGATGACCGGCTTCGAGGAGTGCAGCACGTGGCGGGAGCCCAGCAGCTCGAAGTCCGCGCCGGCCGCGTTCACCCGCGAGGCGAGGTGCAGGACGTCCTGGCTGGACAGGTCGGAATACGACAGCACGCACGTGTCCACTCCGAGTTGCTCGATCAGCTCCTCGAGCCGCGACTCCGGATAGATGGGGATGCCATTCGGGTAGCGCTCA
>CAYLJK010000293.1:0-3696 GCA_964383975.1 uncultured Gemmatimonadales bacterium
GCGGGGAGTGAGGGGCGGGCAGTTGGATGGGCGCCCCGGCTCTGGCGGAGGCGCGTGTTCGGGATATATTCGGGTCAGAGGCTATGTGGTCAGAGGTCAGAGGTCAGAGGCCAGAGGTCAGAGGTCAGAGGCCAGAGGCCAGAGGCAGAGGCAGAGGGCAGAGGCAGGGACCGGGTAGGGTGGTAGCGGCAGGGACGAACGCGGGCGGATGAATGGGAAGGTGGCGCTCCAGGCTCCACGCTCCCTGCTCCCCGCCCCCAACCTCAACACAGCGGAGTCACGGCAATGGCAGACCCCCACGATGACCGCCGCAAGGCGCTGAACCTGGCCATCGCCCAGATCGAGAAGACGTGCGGCAAGGGCTCGATCATGCGGATGGGGAGTGAGAAGGTGCGGGTGAAGGTCGAGGCGATCCCGACGGGGGCGATCAACCTCGATGCGGCGATTGGTATCGGCGGGGTGCCGCGGGGCCGGGTGACGGAGGTCTTCGGCCCGGAGTCCTCGGGCAAGACCACGCTTGCGCTGAGCGTCGTCGGGAACGCGCAGCGCACGGGCGGCGTCGCGGCCTACATTGACGCCGAGCATGCGCTGGACATCGAGTACGCCCGCAAGCTGGGCGTGGACGTGGAGAACCTCCTGATCTCCCAGCCCGACACCGGGGAGCAGGCGCTGGAGATCTGCGACATCCTGGTGCGTTCGGGTGGCGTGGACGTGGTGGTGGTGGACTCGGTGGCGGCCCTGGTGCCGAAGGCCGAGATCGAGGGGGAGATGGGGGACAGCCACGTCGGTCTCCAGGCGCGGCTGATGAGCCAGGCGCTGCGCAAGCTCGCCGGGGCGATCAGCCGCTCGCGCACGTCGGTCATCTTCATCAACCAGCTGCGCGAGAAGATCGGCGTGATGTTCGGCAACCCGGAGACGACGACCGGGGGCCGGGCGCTGAAGTTCTACGCGTCGGTGCGGCTGGACGTGCGGCGCATCGGCCCGGTGAAGGAGCGCGACACCGTCATCGGGAGCCAGGTGCGGGTGAAGGTGGTGAAGAACAAGGTGGCGCCGCCGTTTCGGCAGGCGGAGTTCGACATCCTCTACGACGAGGGGATCAGCCACGCGGGGCTGGTGCTCGACATCGCCGCCGAGGCGGGGATCATCCAGAAGTCGGGGGCGTGGTTCGCGTACAACGACCAGCGCATCGGCCAGGGACGTGAGAACGCCAAGCTGTACCTGAAGGACAACCCGGCGGTGCTCGCCGAGGTCGAGGCGAAGGTCAAGGAGCTGCTCGGGATGAAGGCCGGCGCCCCACCCGAGGAGGAAGTCCCGGCCGAGGAGTAGGGATGCCGAAGGTGACAGGGCTCGACCTGGATGGCCGCTCCGGCGGCGTCCGGGTCGCGCTCGACGGACAGGTCTTCGCCACCATCGCGCTCCAGGACGTGCAGGACCTGAAACTGGAGGTCGGCGCGCCGCTCGACGGGGTGCGGCACGCCGACCTGGGCCGGCGGGCCGACGTCTTCGGGGCGCGGCTGGTGGCGCTGCGCATCCTTGGGGCCCGGGCCGTCCCCTCGCGCGAGATCGTGCGGCGGCTGGTGCGCAAGGGGCACCGGCGCGAGGCGGCGGAGGCGGCGGTCGCGGCGCTCGTGGCGACGGGGCTGGTGAACGACGCGGAGATCGCGCGGCACTTCGTGCGCACGCGGGTCCGGCAGCGCCGCCTTGGCCCGGCGCGGCTCGCGGCGGACCTGCGGCGCATGGGCGTGGAGGAGGACCAGGCCGAGCGCGCCGTGGGCGAGGCCATCGCGCAGGAGGGCGTGGACCTGCGCGCGCTGGTTCGGGAGGCCGCCGCGAAGAAGCTGCGCGCGCTGCGCGGGCTGGACCGGCGCACCGCGGGACGGCGGCTGCGGGCGTTCCTGCGGCGGCGTGGCTTTCCCTCCGCCGACGTCGTGGCGGTGGTCAAGGAGGCGCTCGGGGGCTAAATTCTTCAGGCTCTATGCGCGCTTCCGAGATCCGCCGCCGCTTCCTCGACTACTTCGTCCAGCGCGGCCACCACGAGGTGGCCTCGTCGTCGCTGGTCCCGGCCGACGACCCGACCCTGCTGTTCACCAACGCGGGGATGGTCCAGTTCAAGCGCACCTTCCTCGGCCTCGAGCGCCGCGGCTACGTCCGCGCGACGACGGCACAGAAGTGCGTGCGGGCCGGCGGGAAGCACAACGACCTGGAGCAGGTGGGGCACACCGACCGGCACCACACCTTCTTCGAGATGCTGGGGAACTTCTCCTTCGGCGACTACTTCAAGCGCGACGCCATCCGCTACGCCTGGGAGTTTGTCACGAGCCCGGAGTGGCTCGGCATCGCCCCCGAGCGCATCCGGGTCAGCGTGCACCACAAGGACGAGGAGGCCCGCGCGCTGTGGCGCGAGATCGCCGGACTGGATGACCGGCTCATCTACGGCCTTGGCGACGCGGACAACTTCTGGCAGATGGCCGAGACGGGGCCGTGCGGGCCCTGCTCGGAGGTGTACGTGGACCTCGGGAGCGGGGAAGCGGGGATCGGGAATGGGGCGGTGCATGCCTCGGACCACATCCACTCCCTGGACCAGTTCGTGGAGGCGGCCGAGGCGGGGCGGTTCCTGGAGATCTGGAACCTCGTCTTCATGCAGTTCGACCGGCAGGCGGGCGGCGAGCTGGTGCCGCTGCCGGCGCCGTCGGTGGACACCGGCGCCGGCCTGGAGCGGATCGCCGCGGTGCTCCAGGGAGAGCGGTCGAACTTCCACACCGATCTCTTCCGCCCGCTCATTGCGCGAGTCGAGGGGGTGGTCGGGCGGCCGTACGACCGCGGCGAGGACGGCGCGTCGTTTCGCGTCCTCGCGGACCATGCGCGCGCCGTGGCGTTCCTCCTGGCGGACGGGGTGTACCCCTCGAACGAGGGGCGGGGGTACGTGCTGCGCCGCATCCTCCGGCGCGCGGTGCGGCACGCCTGGCTCCTTGGCCGGCTGGAGCCGACGCTGGTGCACGTGGTGGACGCGGTCATCGCGACGATGCGGGATGCCTACCCGGAGCTGGAGCGCCAGGGACCGCATCTCCTCGAGGTGACGAAGGCCGAGGAGGAGCGCTTCCTCGAGACGATCGCCGGCGGGCTCGACCGGCTGGCGAAGCTGACCGCGGTGAGCGCAGAGGAGGCGTTCAAGCTGTACGACACGTACGGCTTCCCGATCGACCTCACCCAGATCGTCGCCGCTGAACGAGGTGTGCCGGTTGACGTGGCCGGGTTCGAGCAACTGCTTGGGGTGCAACGGAACCGATCGCGCTCCGCGCGGTTGAAGGCTGATGCGAGCGGCATCGCGGCCCTTGGGCGGGCCTCCGTGCGCATCGGGGGTGGTCGCGAGCCCTCGTGGCGGAGGGTCAAGCCTCGGCTTCGGCAGCGATGGGTCGGCTACGAGACGACCAGGGCCGATACCGACATTCTCGCGTTCCGGCGCGAGTCGGACCGCCTCGGCCTCATCCTCCACGAGAACCCGTTCTACGCCGAGAGCGGCGGCCAGGTGAGCGACCGCGGTCAGGTGCAAGGCGAGGGGTGGGTCCTCCAGGTTGACGAGGTGCGCAAGGTCGAGGGAAAGACCGCCGTGTTTGGGCCGTACGACGGCGGCTGGGAGCCGACGCCGGTGCGGGCGGTCGTGGACGAGCCGCGGCGCCGGGACACGGAGCGCAACCA
>CAYLJK010000294.1:0-3696 GCA_964383975.1 uncultured Gemmatimonadales bacterium
GATCGCGCTGGCCGGCATCATCGTCCGCAACTCCATCCTGCTCGTGGACTTCATCCAGCTGGCGCAGCAGCGCGGCCGCCCGCTCGCCGAGGCCGTCATCGAGGCCGGCGCCGTGCGCTTCCGCCCCATCGCGCTCACCGCCGCGGCCGTGGTCGTCGGCGGGCTCGTGATGGTGCTCGACCCGATCTTCCAGGGCCTCGCGGTGGCGCTGATGTCCGGCGCGGTGGTCGCGACCCTGCTCACCATGGTGGTGGTGCCGCTCCTCTACTGGGAGCTGATGCGCCGCACCGGGAGGACCGACGTGTGAAGCTCATCCTGTTCATCCACAGCGGGGACCGCCCCGAGACGGTGACCGACCTCCTCCGGGCGCACGACGTGCACGCCTGGACCGCGCTGGCCCCCGCGCGCGGCGCCGGCGCCAGCGGTCGCCGCGAGGGCACCCGCGCCTGGCCCGGCGGCTCCAACGTGTTCCTCACGATGGTCGAGGACGAACGGGTGGACGCCCTGTGCAACGCCATCCACGCGGCCCGTGCCCAGCTCCCCGCCGGGGAGCGGCTCCACGCGGCCGTGATGCCTGTCGAACGCTTCTCCTGAGGGGACCTGCGCCGATGTGTGACGACCGCCTGATCCGCCGCTTCGCCGGCGCCTTCGTGCTGCTCTCGGTGGCCCTGGGCCACTTCGTGCACCCGGCCTTCTACCTGTTCACGGCCTTCGTCGGGTTCAACCTGCTCCAGTCCAGCGTGACCCGGTTCTGCCCGCTGGAACGCATCCTCGGCCGTTGCGGCCTCTTCGGCTGCACGCCCGCGGCCCGGCGCTGACTCAGAGCGCGACCGGCGTCCCGAGCCCCGCGGCCCGCGCGCGCGCCAGCGCCAGGGCGGCGGAGGCGACGTCCTCCACGCCGAGGCCGAGCGACTTGAAGAGCGTGACCTCGTCCGCGGACGCGCGGCCCGGGGCGCCGGCCGCCACGTCGCCCAGCTCCCCCGCGATGCGCGCGAGGTCGTAGCGCCCCTCCCGCGCCGCCAGCAGCAGGTCGCCCGCCTCGATCGCCGCGGCCTCGCGCGAGTCCACGAACACGCGGCTGCGCGCGACCGCGGCCGCGTCCACCTCCCGCATCCGGGGGTGCGACGAGCCGACGACGCACAGGTGCGTCCCCGGTCGGAGCCACGCGCCCTCGAGGATCGGCTCCGTGGCGGACGTGACCGTGACGATCACGTCGGCGTCCGCCACGGCCTCCCGCGCCGTCGGGGCCGCCGCGAGCGTCGCGCCGGTCCGCGCCATCTCCCGCACGAATCGTCCGGCGTTGGCCGCGGTGCGGGACCACACCCGCACCTGCTCGAAGGGACGGATGCGGAGCAGCGCCTCCAGGTGGCTGCGCGCCTGCACGCCCGAGCCGAGGATCGCGAGGCGCCGCGCGTCCGCCCGCGCGAGCAGCTCGACCGACACCGCCGATACCGCGGCGGTGCGCAGCGCGGTGATGAGCCGCCCGTCGACGAGGGCGAGCGGCACGCCGGTGCGGTCGTCGTGGAGGACGATCACGGCCAGGTGCGTGGGGAGTGCCGTCCCCTCGTTCGCGGGGAAGAAGGTCACCGACTTGAGGCCGAAGGCGTGCAGCGCCGGGACGTGCGCGGGCATCGTCCCGTAGAAGCCGTTCGCCGGCCGGATGGTCATGTTGGAGCGCACCGGCTGCCGCGCCTCGCCCCGCGCGAACGCCGCCAGGGTCTCGCGCATCAGCGGCACCAAGTCGTGCACCGTGAGGACGCGCGCGACGTCGGCCTCCGCCAGCAGCAGCGCCACCGTTCAGTTCCGATCCCGGTGGATGCCATGCGCCGCGGCGGCGGCGCCGAGCATCCCCACCGCGGTCACGATGAACGCGACGCGCGGCCCGCCGGCGTCCATCGTGAAGCCGAAGACCTCCGGCCCCGAGAGCCGTCCCAGCGCCGAGAGCGACTGCGCGGCGCCGAGGATCGTCCCCTGCTCCGCCGGACCCGCGAGCACCGAGAGGAGGCCGGAGATGGCCGGCGCGAACACGCTGTTCGAGAGGGCCAGCAGCACCGACCAGGCGTAGAGCGCGCGCCCCGAGGGCAGGAACGGGATGACGCCAATGGCCACGGCCATGCCGACCGCGCCCGCGATCACCAGCGCCCGGTCCCCGGTGACCTTCACGATCCGCCCGAACGCCCACCCCTGCACGAACGCCGCCACCACGCCGACGATCGTGAACAGGAACCCGAGATCGCGCTCGCGCCAGCCGTACGCCTCGGCCGCGAACAGCGGCACGAGCGTCGAGTAGCCGGCGAAGGCGAACGGCGCGATGAACCAGACGAGCATCAGCGGCCGCAGCCGCGGGTGCGCCAGCGCGTCCCGGATGTGGCCGAAGTCCCAGAGGTCGCGCGCCACCCGGTGCTCGTGGGCGAGCGACTCACCCAGGATGCGCCAGGCGACCACGAGGTTGAGCGAGGAGAGTCCCGCCGCGACGAGCGCCGGCGCCATCGGCCCCCACGCGTGCGCCGCGAGGCCGCCGATCGCCGGGCCGAGGGTGAAGCCGAGCCCGAACGCGGCGCCGATCAGCCCCATCCCCTTCGACCGCTGCTCCGGGGGCGTGACGTCGGCGATGTACGCCTGCGCCACCGAGATGTTGCCGCTCGCGAACCCCGACACGATGCGGGCCAGCAGCAGCAGCGGGAGCGAGTTGGCGACCGCGAACAACAGGTACCCGCCGGCGTTGATGCCCATCGTGAACAGCAGGACCGGCCGCCGCCCCACGCGGTCCGAGTGCCGGCCGAGGATGGACGTCGAGAGAAACTGCATCGCCGAGAAGGCGCCGAGCAGCATCCCGAACTCCAGCCCCTCGGCGCCGAACCGCCGCGCGTAGTAGGGGAGGATCGGCAGGATGATGCCGAAGCCGATCAGATCGATGAGGACCGTGAGGAAGATGACGGCGAGGCGGCGGCGCATGGGGCAGGAAGATACACGGGGCTGGAGGCCGGAGCCGTGCACCCCCGGGCCCCGGCCCCTGGCCCCAGCCGCTAGTTGGCGAGCCGCACCATCAACCAGCCCGCCAGCTCGTCCAGCACCTCGCGCGGCAGCTGTTGCTCCCGCAGCCCCGGGTACTCCGCCGGCGACCCGTCGCCGTCGGTGTACAGGAAGAGGTGGTTGAGTCGCGGGTACACGCGCACCGTCACGTCGCGGTTACCGGACCCGCGAAGCGCGGCCGCGAGCAGCCCCGCCTGGTCGGCCGTGACTTGGCGGTCGAGCGCGCCCTGGAGGATGAGCACCGGCTGTCGCACCCGCCGGGCGGCCGTCAGCGGGTCGTAGTCGGCGAAGAAGCGCATCCACGGGTTCAACGCGAGCATCCCCGCGAGCGTCCGTTCCAGCTCGGGCCGCAGCGAGTCGCGCCGCGTGGACGGGAGCGACGTGTCGGCCATCGCGCGCTCGACGACCTGGTAGCGCAGCACGTCGCGGCCCGGCTTCGCCGTCCCCGCCATGAGGACGATGGCCCGCAGCTCCGGGTCATCCGCGGCCACCATCGGCGCGATCACGCCGCCCTCGCTGTGGCCCACGATCGCCACGCGCGACCGCGCGATGTCCGCCCGCGCGCGCAGCCACGCGACCTGCGCGCGGACGTCCCCGGCGAAGTCCGCCGTCGTCGCCTCCAGCAGCGGCCCGCCCGACGCGCCCACGCCGCGGTCGTCGCAG
>CAYLJK010000295.1:0-3683 GCA_964383975.1 uncultured Gemmatimonadales bacterium
GTCGTGCGGCTCGACGGGGCCGGTGTGCTGCGCGGCCGCGTCACGGGCTCGCTCCCCGCCTGGCAGCTCCAGCTTGCCGCCGGGCTGTCCGCCGTGGACGCCTTCGGCGTGCGTGTGCGCGCGGCGCGGGTGCAGGGCCAGCTCGCCTGGGACAGCGCCGGCCTGCGGCTCGACCTTTCCGGCGCGGCGGACACCCTCGCCGTCGGCGACCTCGTGTACGGGCCCGTTGGCGCCGCCGCGCAGGGGGTGCCCGACAGCATGAGCCTGCGGCTCTCCGCGGGCCTGGGGCGCGCGTCCGGAGTCGCAGCGGCGCTGGGAATCTGGGGGGACAGCGCCCGGCGGTTCGTGCGCGTGGATTCCCTCGCGCTGGACTTGGCGGTCGGTCGGTGGCGGCTCGTGCGACCGGCGGTGCTCGTCGTGGACAGGGAGGCGGTGTCGGTGGACACCGTGGACCTGCGCCCGGTGCGGGGCGGCGGGCGCTTCCTCGCCGAAGGGTCGCTGCCGCGCGGCGGCGTGGGGGACTTCGTCCTGCGGGCCGAGAGTCTCCCGGTCGTGGACCTGCTGGCCCTGGCGGGCCATGACACGACCGCGACGGGTGGCGCGCTCGACCTCGTCCTGCGCGTCGCCGGACCCGCGGCGACGCCCTCCATGGAAGGGAGCATCGCCCTGCGCGAGGGACGCAGCGGTGACTTCCGTGCCCCGCTCGCCGAGATGCTGGTGCGCTACGTGGACCGGCGGCTGACGCTGAAGGGCGGGTTGTGGCGCGACACGGTGCGGGTTATCGCCCTCTCGGGGTCGCTGCCGCTGGACCTGGCGCTCGAGCCGGTCCCGGCTCGCCGCCTCCCCGGAGCGTTGCAGGTGGCGGCCCGCTCAGACTCGGTGGACCTGGCCGTGCTCGATCCGCTCATCGACGTGGTCTCGGGGCTGACGGGCACGCTCACCGCGGACGCCGGTGTGAGCGGCACATGGGAGCGCCCGACGCTGGCGGGCCACCTGGAGGTGCACCGCGGGACGGTGACGGTGCCGGCCCTCGGCGCGCGGTACACCGGATTGGACGCGCGGCTCGACCTGGACGATGCGGGCATCACGGTGACGCGGGCGCGTGCCCAGGCCGGCGGCGCGATCACCATCGGCGGGCGCGTGCGGACCGCCGGGGAGCGCGCCACACTCGACCTCACGGTACGGGCTGACAACTTCGCGGCGTTCGACGTGCCCGACCTCGGGAGCCTGACGGCGACCGGGGACCTCACGCTGCGCGGTCCGGTCCTCGGGGCGACGCTGGCGGGATCGCTGCGGGTGGATCGCGGCACCCTCAGGTTCGCGGACCTGGTGGAGAAGGAGATCGTGAGCCTCGACGACCCCGAGTTCCGTGCCATCGTGGACTCCAACCTGGCGGCCGCCGCGGCGCTCGGCCCGGAGTTCCGGACGGTGTTCGTGGACAGCCTCCGGATCGACGGGCTCACGCTCACGATGGGTCCCGACGTGTGGCTGCGCTCGAGCGAGGCGAGCATCCAGCTCGACGGCGAGTTCCGGGTGGACAAGCAAGTGGAGATGGGTCTCCCCCGCTACCGGTTCGACGGGACGCTGCGGGCGAACCGTGGGGTGTACCGACTGGTGCTGGGGCCGGTCAACTCGCCGTTGCAGGTGTCGAAGGACTTCCGGGTGACGCGGGGGACGGTGCGCTTCTTCGGGATGCCGGACTTCGACCCCGCGATGGACATCGTCGCGGAGCACCAGCTGCGGACGGCGGCCGGGAGCCCGATGCTGGTGCGGGCGCTGATCAGCGGCACGCTGCGCTCGCCGCAGCTGCGGCTCGAGAGCGACGAGCGGCCTCCGTTGAACGAGACGGAGATCGTCTCATACATGCTGTTCGGGCGACCGCCGTCCGACCTGACGCAGAGCCAAGCCGGCGGCGGCGAGATGGCAGTGCTGCAGAGCACGGTCGGCGGCGTGGCCGGAGGGTTCGGGCAGGCACTGCTCAGCGACCTGGGGCTGCCGCTCGATTACCTGACGCTTCAGACCGGGAGTCGGCGGTCGAGCGACGCGCTCGGCCTCTCGTCGGCCCGGATCGGCGCCGGGCTCCAGCTCGGCGACCGTACGTTCCTCACCCTCACGGCCGGGGTGTGCGAGGTGATGACGTCGCAGCTGATCGGCGCCGGCGTGGAGTACCGGCTGGCCAGTCGCTGGACGGCGACCGCCGCCTTCGAGCCGCTGGTGCGCGAGTGCGGCGTGGCGTCGTCGCTGAGCGGGCTGTCGGCGCGCTACCAGCTCTCGTTCGACGTCCTGTGGCGGCAGGGGACCCGGTGAGCCGCGCTGTCGTCATCACAAACCCGCACGCGGCCCGGCACGGCGCCGCCGACCTCGACGCGGCGGTGGCGCGGCTGCGCGAAGGCGGTGTGCACGCGGAGGTGCGGCCGACCGCCGCGCCGGGCCACGCGGCTGCGCTCGCCCGCGAGGCGCTCGCGGAGGGCGTGGACCTCCTCGTGGCGCACGGCGGCGACGGCACGGTGATGGACGTGGCTACCGCAGTCGCGGGCACGGACCGCGCCATAGGGATCCTCCCCGCCGGGACCGGCAACCGGCTCGCCGACAACCTGGGGATCGCGCGCGCGCCGCGCGCGGCCGCCGACGCCATCCTGCACGGGCGTGCGCGTCGGATCGACCTCGGGGTGTTCGAGAACGCCTCCGGCTCTCGCCACTTCGCGGTGGCGGCCGGATGTGGGTTCGACGCCGAGCTGATGCACCGGACCGCCTCCCGCGCCAAGCGTGTCCTCGGGGTTGGGGCCTATGTGGCGACGGCGGTGGGCATCGCGGCGGACCTGCCGCGCGCCGCCGTCGTGGTCGAGACCGATGGGGGCGCGTACCGGGGACCGGCGGTCATGGTGCTGGTGGCGAACTGCGGCGGGATCGTCCCCTTCGCGCCGCCGCTGGCGCCGGGCGCGGTACCCGACGACGGGTGGTTCGACGTGATCGTCGCGGACGCCGAGTCGCTCGAGGTGGTGGCGCGACTGCTCTGGCACCTCATGGCGGGCGATCAGCCGGACGGGGTGGTGCTCCGGTTCCTCCGCGCCCGGCAAGTCCGCGTGTCGGCCGAGCCGGTGCTCGCGGCCCAGGCGGACGGCGAGGACGCGGGCCCCACGCCGTTCACGGCGACGCTGCTCCCGCTCGGGCTCACGGTGCTGGCGCCCGCGTGACGGCGCCGGCTACCTTCGGACGCATGACCACTCCGCTGGCGGGCCGGCGCGTCCTGGTCGCGGACGACGAGCGTGCCGTCGCGGCGGCGGTGGTGCGCCGGATGGAACGGGACGGCGCGCTCTGCCGCGTCGCCCATTCGGGTGCCGAGGCGTTGCAGCACCTGGCGGATGCGGCGTTCGATCTCGTGCTCGCCGCCGTCCGCATGCCCGGCCGCTCCGGACTGGACCTGCTCGCGGAGCTCCAGCGGGTCGCGGACCCGCCGGTCGTGCTGCTGATGGGGGCGCGGGATGACGGAGCGGTCGCGGCGGACGCGCTCGCGCGCGGTGCGGACGGCTGGGTCGCGAAGCCGGTGGACGCCGATCTCCTGATGCACGAGGTCGCGAGGGCGTTGGAGCTGCACGCGCTGCGCCGCGCCGCCGAGGCCTCGCGCGTCGCCCGGGACGCGGGCCCGGTGCTCGTGGTGCTGGGCGAGATCGTCAGCGCCTTCG
>CAYLJK010000296.1:0-3673 GCA_964383975.1 uncultured Gemmatimonadales bacterium
GCCGCCGCCCACCTGCACCGTGCAGACGCGGCGGGTGGCGTCGTGGCGGGCGATGGCGCGCCAGCCGCGGTTGTTCGCGTAGCCGATGGTGATCCGGACGCCCTCCGAGGGACGGAAGCCGAGGGCGGCGACGTCGCGCGTGTAGGTGCCCGCGCGCTCGAAGTGCTCGCGCTGCGCCATCGTGAGGGAGCGCAGGTCGGCCTGCATCATCGCCAGCGCCGCCTGCCCGTCCACCGCGCGCGGCTCCGCGACGGGCGCCTCAGACGGGGTCGCGGGCGCCGCCGCCGGGGGCGGCGCGATCGCCTCGCGTGCGGCAGGCCGCGCCGGCGCCGGGCCCCCCCAGACGTTGTTGGACCGGTCCAGGTCCGGGTAGACCCCCCGCGGGTCCACCTCGACGGCCGTCAGGCGGCGTCCGGTGGTGGGCACGCTGAAGGCGTGCCGCGGTCCGTAGTTCCACATCTCGATGGGGATGCGACGTGTCTCCGAGCGGCCGTCGCTGAAGGTGAGCCGCAGCTCGACCGGCATCAGCAGCTCCCGCCGGCTCGCGACGACGACGCGTGTCGTGGAGTCGCCGGGCACGACGGAGTCCACGGCCTGGTCGAGCCGGGCGGTCGTGTAGATCCAGCCCCGCCAGAACCAGTCGAGGTCCCGGCCGCTCACGTTCTCGATGGTGCGGAAGAAGTCGGCCGGCTGCGGGTGCCGGTTCTGCCAGCGGCGGATGTACTCCTGGAACGCGCGGTCGAAGGCGTCGGCGCCGAGCACCTCCTCGCGCAGCAGCCGCAGCATCAGGGCCGGCTTCTGGTAGGCGGTCCAGTAGACGTCGCGGCTCTCGGTGGGCGGGAGCGCCATCGGCACCTCGCGCCCCGGCACGGCGTTCGCCGCATAGGCCGACAGCGGGCCGCCGAGGACCGAATCGGCGTGCGGGTCCCCGCTGAAGTACTCCGCCACGGTGTACAGGTCGATGAAGGTGTTGAACCCCTCGTCCATCCACGGGTGGCGCCGCTCGTCGCTGCCGACGAGCATCGGGAACCACTCGTGTCCCAGCTCGTGCATCAGCACCCACGCGAGGCCGTGGCGGCTGGTGTCCGCGGGGACGAAAACGATCATGGGGTACTCCATCCCCTGGATGGGTCCCTCGACCACCGTCGCCTGCGGGTAGGGGTACGGCGCCCAGCGCGCGGAGAACGAGCGGATGGCGTGGCGGGCCATCCGCAGCCCCTCCTCCCAGTTCGCGGCGCCGGGCCGGTAGAGGCTGTGGACCAGCGTGACACCCGCGGCGCCGAGATCCACCCGGCCGGCGTCCCACCGGAAATCGGGTGCGGCCGCGAAGGCGAAGTCGCGCACCTGGCGGGCGGTGAACACCCACGTGGTGTTGCCGATCTGCGTCGGGCGGGTGCGCTGCGGGTTCCCGGCCTCCTCGCGCGCGATGACCGCCACGGCCTCGTCCGTGGCGCGCGCGCGGGCGAGGCGCTGGCGCTGGGCGGCGGCGAGCACGGCCTCGGCGTTGGCCAGCTCCCCCGTCGCGCCGACGATGAAGCCGGCCGGCACCGTGATCCGCACCTGGTAGTCGCCGTAGGGGAGGTAGAACTCGCCGGCGCCGATGTACGGGAGCGTGTTCCAGCCGTTGACATCGTCGTACACGGCCATGCGCGGGTACCACCACGCGATCTCGTACAGCGACCCGTCGCGGCCCATGCGGGCGGCCCCGTTGACGGGGATGCGGAAGCGCCAGCTCGCGATGATGTCCACCGACTGTCCCGGCGCGAGCGGCCGCGGCAGGTCGAGCCGCAGCATCGTGTCCCACAGGTATGTCGCGGCGGGGCCCATGCTGGTCCGAAGTGAGTCGATGACGAGGCCACCCGGCTCCTTCACCGCCATGTCGAACGGCGTGCCGCCGAACAGGAGCGGCGGCGGCGGTGCGAGGCGGTTGATGGAGCCGGGGGCGAAGATGTTCTGGTCGAGCTGGAGCCACAGGAACGGCAGCGTGTCCGGGGAGTTGTTGGTGTAGCGGATCGTCCCGCTGCCGGCCAGCTCCTGGCGGGCCGTGTCGAGCCGCGCCTCCAGCACGTAGTCGGCGCGGTTCTGCCAGTACCCGTGGCCCGGCGCACCGGCGGCGCTGCGCACCGCGGTCGGTGCGGGGAGGAGGAGCGGCCGGAACGGCGACGAATCGGCGACCTGCGCGGCGAGCGGCGCCGCGCCGAGCATCGCCGTGAAGGCAAGGACCATCGAACGGTGCATGGATCCCCCTGGAGGCTGGCGGCGTGACGTGACCTGCAATCCTACCCCGCATGCCGGGTGGGTTCCACCCGGCGGGCCGCCATCCGGCGCGATCTTGCTGTGGCGTCCGCGCGACCGTATCCTGAACGCCGAATCTCGACAAGCGCACTCCCCAACACGATCGCCGCGGGTCATGGCCCAGGCGGGAAGGAGATCGAATGGACTCTGGGCATCGCCGTCGGTGGTGGCTGGGCGTCGTGGTGCTGAGCGCGGCGGCCTTCGGAGCGTGCACGAGCGCGGAGCCCGTGGTTCAGGCGCCGAGCCCCGTGGAGCGGGGCCGCTATCTCGTGGGGTACGGCGGTTGCGACGACTGCCACACGCCGAAGATCTGGACGTCTCAGGGTCCGGTGCTGGACTCGGCGCGCCGGTTGGCGGGGCATCCGGCGAACGCGCCGCTGCCCGGCATTCCCCGCGGCGCGCTCGGCCCCGGCGCCTGGACGGCGCTGACCAACGAGCACTTCTCGGCCTGGGCCGGGCCGTGGGGTGTGAGCTATGCGAAGAACCTCACGCCGTCGAGCACCGGGCTCGCGGGGTGGACGGACAGCCTCTTCATCGCCACGATGCGGACGGGAAGGCACATGGGGAACGGCCGCGCCGTGATGCCGCCGATGCCCTGGCTCAACCTCGGAGGGTTGACCGACGATGATCTGCGGGCCGTGTTCGCCTTCCTGCAAGCGCTGCCGCCGATTGACAACGCGGTGCCGGATCCCACGCCGCCGCCGGGCGCGCCCGGCGCGCCGGCCCGCGGCTGACCCCGCTTGATCCGGCGTGAACGTGCGGGCCGTCCCGCAACCGGGGCGGCCCGCCTTGTCGCTAGCGGATGAGTCTGCGGTACTTCAGCCGGTGCGGCTGGTCGGCGTCGGCACCCTTCCGCTTCCGCAGGTCGGCGTGGTAGTCCTGGAAGTTCCCCTCGAACCAGCGCACTTCGCCGTCGTCCTCGAAGGCGAGGATGTGCGTCGCGATGCGGTCGAGGAACCAGCGGTCGTGGCTGATGACGACCACGCACCCGGAGAAGCGCAGCAGCGCGTCCTCGAGGGCGCGCAGCGTGTCCACGTCGAGGTCGTTGGTCGGTTCGTCGAGCAGCAGCACGTTGCCGCCGCTCTTGAGCAGCTTGGCGAGGTGGAGCCGGTTCCGCTCGCCGCCTGATATCACGCCCACCGGCTTCTGCTGGTCGGCGCCGCGGAAGCCGAACCACGAGCAGTAGGCGCGCGCGTTCACCGTGCGCTTGCCGAACTCGAGGTCGTCGAGCCCGCCCGAGATCTCCTGGTAGACCGACTTCCCGGCGTCGAGGTCCTCGCGCGACTGGTCCACGTAGGCGAGCCGGACCGTCTGTCACACGGTGATGGTGCCGCGGTCCGGCTGCTCCTCGCCCACGATCATCCGGAACAGCGTCGTC
>CAYLJK010000297.1:0-3669 GCA_964383975.1 uncultured Gemmatimonadales bacterium
ACGTCGGTGTGTTCAGCGGCCTCCTGGCCATCCGAGCGGGGCCCGGGGGGGCCGTCCGCGCTCTGGAACCCCATCCCGAGATCCATCACGACCTGTGCGAGACGGTGCGGCGCTGGCGGGCGGCGCCCGGGCTGGCCGACATCGAGGTGTGCGCGGCGGCAGCCGCCGCGACGGATGGTCGGGCCGAGCTGGTGGAGCCGGAGGCGTTCGGAGCGAACCGCGGGCGCGCCACGCTGTTCCCGCCGGTCGGCGAAGAACGAAGGAGGAGCTGGAGCGTCACGACGGTGACGCTCGACGGCTTCCTCCACGATTGGGCAGGTGTGGGCGTGCTGAAGGTCGACGTGGAAGGCGCCGAGCCGGCAGTGCTGGACGGGGCGCGACACCTGCTCGCCGGAGGGCGCATCCGCGACATCGTGCTCGAGGATCACGCCCCTCAGCCGTCCGTCCTTGCCGACCGCCTCCGTGCGGTGGGCTACCGCGTGTGGGCCATCGCGAGCACGTTCTGGGGACCCCACCTGGCTGATCCTGCACGGCTTCGTCCCTCCCCCTATCTCGCCCCGAGTCTCCTCGCGACGCTCGAGCCGGACCGCGCGGTCGCTCGACTCGCCGCCGCCGGCTGGCGGTGTCTGCGGTCCTGACGGGGGCGACCCGGCCGCCGCCCCGTTAGCTTTCCGGACCCATGCCGTCGTACGTGTTCGTCTACCGCGGCGACCTCGTCGAGTCGCAGCACCGCGTCAGCTTCTGCGTCGTCCGCCCGGATGGCCGCACCGTCGCGGCGTCGGGCGATCCTTCGCTGGTGACCTTCTGGCGCTCGGCCGCGAAGCCGTTCCAGGCCGTCCCGATCATCACCGAGGGGGCAGCCGCGGGGTACGGCATCAGCGATGCCGAGCTGGCCCTCGCCTGCGCGTCCCACAACGGCGAGCCGCGCCACGTCGCCGTCGCCCATGAGCTGCTGCGGCGCTCCGGGGCCACTGTGGACGACCTGGTCTGCGGCCCCCACCCGTCGCTCAACGACGCGGTCGCGAAGGAGATGGCCCGGCGCGGCGAAGCGCCGACCCGCGCCCACAGCAATTGCTCCGGGAAGCATGCCGGGATGATTGCCCTTGGCCGCTGGAAGGGGTGGGGGTCCGCCGGCTACGAGCGGCCCGGGCACGACGTGCAGCGCCGCTGCCTCGCCGAGGTCGCGCGGTGGGCGGACCTGCACGAGACGATGGTGGACCACGCCACGGACGGGTGCGGAGTGCCGAGCTTCGCACTCCCGCTGCACCACATGGCCGTCGCGTACGCCAGGCTGGCGGCGGCGGCCGCCGGGGACGACGGGCCCGGCGCGCCCGCCGATGCGCGCGAGGCGGCCGCGCGACTGGTCGCGGCGATCCGCGCCGACCCGTTCCTCCTGGCGGGCACCGCGCGGCTCGATACGGATCTGGTGACGGCGAGCGAGGGCCGCGTCCTCGCCAAGGTCGGGGCCGAGGGGGTGTACTGCGCCGCGATCCCGGACCTGCGGCTGGGCCTGGCGCTGAAAGTGGAGGACGGCGCCTGGAGGGCCCTGGCGCCGGCGCTCCTCGCGCTGCTCGAACAGGTGGCGCCCGGCTGCGCCCCGGGGCTGGACGCGTGGCGCACGCCGACCCTGAAGAACACGCGCGGTGCCGTGGTGGGGGAGGTCGTGGCGCGCGTCGAAATGGACCGCTCTGCATGAAGAAGGCCACGCGGCGGCGGAACGAGGGCCTTACCGTAAGCGTGCTGGACGGCCCGACCCGCGCGCTGGTGCGCGTGGCGGCGGCCGTGGCGGACACGCCGGAGGAGGCGCTCATCCAGGTGATGCGCGAGGCGATCAGGGAAGGCACGCCCCCGGCCTGGCTCGACGAGCTGGTGCTCGCCGCCGTGCTCTTCGCGGGCTTCCCGCGCGGGCTCGTGGCGGCGCACGGCCTGCGCCGCGTCGTGCCGGCCCCCACCGACGCCGGCGACGCGGCCGATTATGCGGCCTGGCCCGCCTGGCAGGAGCGGGGCGAGGCCACCTGCCGCATCATCTACGGGGATCACTACGAGCGGCTGCGCGACAACGTGCGCCGGCTGCACCCCGCGCTCGACGCCTGGATCGTGACGGACGGCTACGGCCGGACCCTGAGCCGACCGGCGCTCGACCTCGTGCGCCGCGAGTTCTGCTCCATCGCGCTGCTCGTTCCACAGCTCGCGCCGCGCCAGCTCCACTCGCACCTGCGCGGCGCCCTCAACGCCGGTGCCACCATCGAGCAGGTGGACGACGTCCTGCGCGTCGTCGCCGCATGCAGCACCGTCCCCGACCCCCGCCTCCGCGCCGCGGAAGCGCTGTGGGCCGAGATCCGGAGTTCGCGCACGTGACCCGGACACTGCGCGAGCGTGCCGCGGTGCCTCGGTGTCCCGGTGCCCGGGTGCCGCGGTGCCTCGGTGCCCCCGTGCCTCCGTGCCGCCGTGCCCGCCGATGTTCATAGACCAGGTCACCATCGAGACCGTCGCCGGCCACGGCGGCTCCGGGATGACGGCGTTCCGGCGCGAGAAGTTCGCCCCCAAGGGCGGGCCCTCGGGCGGGGACGGCGGTCGCGGCGGCAGCGTGTACGCCGTCGGCGACCCGAACCTCTGGACCCTCCTCGACTACACCTACCGGAAGAAGTGGGTGGCCGAGAACGGGGAGCACGGCGGCCCCACCCAGCAGACCGGCAAGTCGGCGGATGACCTCCTGCTCCCGGTACCGCTCGGCACGGTCCTCCGGGACGCGGACAGCGGGGCGGAGCTCGGTGAGGTCACGGAGGCTGGCCAGCGGCTGCTCATCGTGAAGGGCGGGCGCGGCGGGCTCGGCAACCAGCACTTCGCCACGCCGACGCGCCAGACGCCGTACCACTACCAGCCGGGAGAGGACGGCGAGCGGCGCCGCGTCGAGCTGTCGCTCAAGCTCATCGCCGACGTCGGCCTCCTCGGCGAGCCGAACGCCGGCAAGAGCACGCTGCTGGCCGCCGTGACCGCCGCGCGACCGAAGATCGCCGACTACCCCTTCACCACGCTCGAGCCGAACCTCGGTGTCGCACAGCTCCCCGACCACCGCAGCTTCGTCCTCGCCGACATCCCGGGCATCATCGAGGGCGCGCACGCGGGGAAAGGGCTCGGCCTGAAGTTCCTCAAGCACGTCGAGCGCACGCGCGTGCTGCTGTACCTCATCCCGCTCGACGCGCCCGATCTCGCCGAGGCGTACGCGCTGCTGCGGCGGGAGACGGCCGCCTTCTCGGCGGCGCTGGCCGCCAAGCCGCACTGTGTCGGCTGGACCAAGGCCGACCTGGTGCCGGACCCCGACGCCGTCGCGCTGCCCGCCGTCCCCGAGGCGTTCGCGTCGCTCGTGCTGTCGGCCGTCGCGCACCGCAACCTCGACCGCCTCCTGGAAGTGCTCTGGCAGCGCCTCGTGGTGGAGCGCGCGGGCGCATGAGCGCGGGCAGCGTCATGCGCCGCGGCGAGCCCGGCTGGCCGAAACGGCTCGACCTGCTCGCGGAGCCGCCGGCCCTGCTCCACACCGAAGGGGATGTGTCCATCCTGGAGCGCCCGATGTGCGCCATCATCGGCAGCCGGCTCGGGTCGGCCTACGGGGAGCGGGTGGCGTACGAGGCCGCGCAGGAGCTGGCCGCGAACGGCGTCGTCATCGTCAGC
>CAYLJK010000298.1:0-3666 GCA_964383975.1 uncultured Gemmatimonadales bacterium
GCCCAGGCGGTGACGGTCGTGGACACTCTTCCTGGAGGCGTCCAGTATTTCGCCGGAACCACCCGCCTCAACGGCTCCCTCGTGCCCGACAATTCATCCGGCAGCGCCTTCCCGCTCGATGAAGGAGGGCTCGGCATCGGCACTCTCTCCGCGGGCGGCACCGCCGTCATCACGTTCGAGGTGAGGGCGCCGAACTCGGCCCGCACGATTGTCAACCAGGCCTCGGTGTCGAGTTCTACCCCCGATCCGAACACGGCCAACAACTCCGATTCGCTGAGCACCGTCGTCGAGTGACGCGACCTGGCCCCCGGAGAGACGGGCCAGCGCAGCGCCCGCGGCCGGCGAGTGGGGCCGAGTGAAACAGGGCGAACCCCGCAGCCGGCCCCTCGGGAAGCAGGATGACCGCGTCGCCCAGCGCGAGCTCCAGCGTCAGTTCGAGCTCCCGCGCGTAATCCGACGCCAGCCCCGCCGCGGCCAGGGCGGCCCGGCACGATTCCACCGCGCTCCGCCGATCGGCCTCCGCCAGCTCTCCCAGCCGCGCGAACCGGATGCCTCCCCCGCGCGCCCGCGCCTCGCCCGTCAACGTGATCGTGAGCGACGAGGGCAGGAACCCCAGGCGGCTGTAGAAGCCGATGTTCTCGACGGTGCGGGGCATGGTCTCGAGCCCGATCGTCTCGGCCCGCCGCTCCTCCAGCCAGGCGAGCGCCGTTTGGACCACGACGCGCCCGAGGCCCAGCCCCTGGCGATCGGGCCGAACGGCGAGGGGCCCCATCCAGCCTTCCGCACCGGAGCGATGGGCGATATTGAACGCCACGATCTCTTCGTGCTCGTCGCGCCACAGCATCGCGCCGTCCTGTGCGTCGCACAGCGCGTACCGCCACACCTGGACGCTGAGTTGGGGCACGCGCACGCCGACCAGGCCATCGCGCCGATACCGATCGGTAAACGCGTCCGAGAACAACCGATTCAGGGCGCCAAGGTCCCCTTCGGTCACGGGTTCCGGCCCGCGGACCGCAGGCTCAGGCTGCCACAGTTTCACGCGCCGGCCCTCCCTCTTCCTCGGCGACCTCCGCGTACCCGCGACTCGGATCGAACGTCACCCGCAGGACTCGGTCCACGCCCTCGCGGATGGACTCGATGTGGGTGATCAGCACCACCTGCGGAAACCGATCCGCCAGGCGGCGCAGCAGGTCGAGCACCTGATCGCGCCGGCTGTCATCCAGGCTTCCGAACACCTCGTCCAGCACCAGCAGCGAGAGCGGCTGCCCCGCGCGATCCGCCACAAGCTGACTGATCGCGAGGCGAAGTACCAGATTCGCTATGTCTTCCTCACCTCCGGAAATGACCGGTTTCGCCCGCCCGTCCTCCACCACCAGGATCCGGTAGTCCTCGTCGAGATCAAGCTCCGCGTAGCGCCCGTCGGTGAGATCCGCGAGCAGCACCGACGCGACCTCCGACAGCTCAGGCCGCATCCGGAGATTCAGCTCCGTGCGAAGGTCGTGCAGTCCTTTGTCCAGCTCATCGTGCAATCGGACCTCGCCCTTGAGCGCTTCGAGCCGCTCGGTCCGGGCAGCACGCTCCCGGCGCCGTCGCTCCACGCTCTCCAGGGCCGCCTCCGCCGCCTTCCGATCCCCGGCGACCATCAACAAGTCGCGCTCGGCCTGCTGCACCGCCGCCTCCGCCTCGTGATACCGCTCGCGCGCCCGGGCGTACGCCTCCTCGCTGAACCCCGCCGCCGCAATCGTCTCCACCAACGCCCGCAGCCGCGCCTCCCGCTCCGTGAGCCGATGATCGGCCTGTTCGGCCTCCGGCACCAGCACTTCGGCGCGCTCGGCCTTCACCCGCAGCGCGGCGGCCTGCTCCTGAACCGGCTCCAGTTCCCTGAGCGCCGCGCGAATGCGTTCGTGCCGCTCGACATCATACGTCTCCGGCAGCACGGCCACGTCCCGCTCGATCTCGGCGGCTCGGGCCTCCAGCCTGGCCAGCTCCGTCACCAGCTCCACCCGCTCCCGATCCAGCTCGCCCGCGCGCGCGGCCCGTTGCACCGCCGCCTCGAATTCGCGTGCCAGGTGAGCCTTGCGGGCCTGCACCTCCCGCAGCTCCGGCGGCTCCGCCGCCAGCTGCTTGATCCGCTGCCGGAAGAACTTCCCGTTGATCTCGATCTCTTCCAACTGCCGTGTCAGGGTGTGGAGCACGCTCTGGTATTCCGATCCCAGCGGCCGGAGGCACGTGGGGCAGGCGCCTTCCGGCCCGGCGCTGGTGATCCGCGCGCGGTGACTCTGGAGATCCTGGTACTGGTCCAACAAGGCCTGGCGCTTGGTCTCCGCATCCTGCCGATCGCGCACCCACGCCGTCCGCACCCGTTCTTCTTCGACCTCGGCGGCGCGGAGCGCCTCCTGCGCCGCTTGCACCGCCGCCTCCGCCGCTCGGCGTTCGGCCTCCGCCCCGGCGCGCTCGGCCAGGCGCGTCCGCGCTCGCGCGATCTGGAGCTCCAGCTCCCGGCGCTGGCCCAGCAGCGCGCGCCGCTGTCCCGCGGCGGACGCCTCTCGATCGAGCCGCTCGAGATCGGCCCGCAACGCCGCGCCGCGGGCGAGCGCCGGCTCGACCCCGCGAAGCCGGGTGCGCGCGTCGAGCGCCTCCGCAAGCTCCCGATCCAGCCGCTGGAATTCGCGCCGCGCCTCCTCCACGTGTTGCTCCGCCAGCCGGCGCTCGCCGTCCAACGCCAGCACCGACTCGCGCAGCTCGGCCATGCGCGTCCAGGCGGGGCCCGCCTCCCCCAGCAACACCACCGCCGCCGCCCGTCGCTCCTCCGCCTCCGCCACGGCCCGTGACGCAGCCTCCACCCGCTCCAGGCTCGCGCGCCGTTCGGCATCGAGCTCCCGCTCATCACCCAACCCGTGCTCCAACCCCACCCGCTCGGCCCGCAGCGCCGCCCGCCGCTCGCGTAAGAGGTCTTGCGCCTCACGCAGCTTCTCGTACCCCAACACCCGCGAAAGGAAGCGCGCCCGGTCGGCCGCGCCCATCTGCGCCATCACCGCCAGTTCTTTCTGCCCGGTGAAGTAGGTGTTGAAGAACTCCTCGCGCGTCATTCCCAGAAGGCGCTGCACGCGGGCTGTCACTTCCTGGTGGCCGGACACCAGCGGAGTGGCGAGGGCGTCCTGATACAGCTCTGCGAAGTTCAGCGCGCGGGCGACGCGGTAGTCGTGACCACCAAGCGTGAATTCGACCTCGACGCGGACGCTCGCCCGCGCGGGCGCTCGATTCCAGCGCAACGACTCGCGGCTCCCGCGGGCGGCCGCCATGCCGTACAGGGCCCACGCAATCGCCTCCAGCAGCGTCGTCTTCCCCGACCCGTTCGGCCCGATGATCGCCGTGATCCCCTGCCCGAACCTGATCTCGGCATCGGCGTGTTGCCGGAAATTCTGCAGCTTGAGGCGGTGCAGGCGCACCTACGCCTCGCGCTCCCGGCGATCCACCTGATCCAGGTACTGCCGCGCCAGACTGACCAGCCGGGCGCGGTCCACCGTCGCGTCGAGTGGCCGCCGGCTGAGGTAGTCCACCACCAGCTCCGCCAGCGTGCGCCGCGGCCCCGGCGCGCCAACGCCGACTTCACGCGCCGGGCGCGGGCGCCGGATGTCCAGGTGATAGTGCAGGGCCCGCGTCTTG
>CAYLJK010000299.1:0-3666 GCA_964383975.1 uncultured Gemmatimonadales bacterium
GGCGCGGCTCTCGCTGGCGCGCATCGAGGCGCTGCTCGGCCGGCGCCTCTTCCCGGATCCGAACCCGTGAACGGCGGCCGGCCACGGCTGCGCTGAGCGAAGGCGGAACGATGACCGAATGGACGAGGAGATTCCTGGACGAGGCGCGGCCCACGCGGCGGCGGGTAGGGGTGACGCTCGGCGCGCTGGCGGTGCTCGCCGCGCTCGCGCTCGGCGCCCGCGCGTTCGGCCTGATTGGCGGTGCGCGCGCCGGGCCCGAGGCCGGTGCGGGCGGACCCGGCGGCATGCCGCCGATGCCGGTGGACGTGGACACCGCCCGGCTCGCCGCGGTGGTGGAGGCGGTGCGCGCCACGGGCCGCATCGAGGCCGTGCAGGCGGTCGAGCTGCGCCCCGACGAGCCCGGCCGCGTGGTCGAACTGCTGTTCCGCGAGGGACAGGCGGTGGAGCGGGGCACGCCGCTCGTTCGCGTGGACGATGCCCTGCTGCGCGCGCAGGCCGAGCGCGCCGCCGCCGAGCGCGATCTGGCGCGCCAGCAGCTCGAGCGCGTGCGCCGGCTCCGGGCCGAGAACGCCGCCGCGCCCGCTGACCTCGAGCGTGCCGAGGCCGCCTGCCGCGGCGCCGAGGCGGCGCTCGCCGTACTCCAGCTCCAGGTCGAGCGCACGACCGTGCGTGCGCCGTTCGCCGGCGTGGTGGGCCAGCGCTTCGTCAGTCCGGGCGACTACGTCACGACGGCCACGCGTCTCCTCACGCTCCAGACGATGGACCCGCAGCGCGCGGTCATCGAGGTCCCCGAGCGCTACGCCGGCGACCTGCGCTCCGGCCAGCGCGTGGAGTTCACCGTCGCCGCGCATCCCGGGCGGCTGTTCCACGGCAGCGTCGAGTTCATTGACCCCGTGGTGCAGCCGGACGGGCGCACGATCGTCGTGAAGGCGCGCGCCCCGAACCCCGGCCACCTGCTGAAGGCGGGGATGTTCATCGAGGCGCGGCTCGCGACCGCGACGCGGCAGGGCGCTGTCGTGGTGCCGGAGGGCGCCGTCCAGCCGCTCCGGACCGCCAACGTCGTCTGGGCCGTGGTGGACGGGAAGGCGAGCCGCCGCGTCGTACAGCTCGGCGTGCGCTCGCAGGGCACCGTCGAGGTGCTGAGCGGCGTCGAGGCCGGCGAGCTGGTGGTGGTCGGCGGGCTGGAGCGGATGGGCGAGGGGATGCCCGTGGCCCCGCGCCCGCTAGCCCCTCACCCCTAGGGCGCGCCCCATCACCGCCCGCCACTCCGCCGGCTCCACCACCTCCGCCTCCGCCCCGTACTGGAGCACGGTGCCTACCAGCCAGGCGGGATCGGCCACCCGGTACGTCACCACGGCGGACCCGTCGCCCGCCGGTTCCGCGTCGGGGTGGCGCTCGCGGAGCCACCGCGCGATCGCGCGGCTGAAGCGCACACGCACTCCGTCCGGTTCGTCGGCGGTGCGGAAGACGTCCTCCGGCGCGCACGGCGGGCGGAAGTCGTCGCGCGGGCTGAAGCGCATCTCCTCAAGCAGGGCGTCGAGCACGCGGTCGGCGCGGAAGGTCCGCCACGCCCCCTTCTTCCGGCACCACGCCACGATGTAGAACCGCCCCTGCGCCGCGACGACGTCGTGCGGTTCGATGGCGCGGTCGGTCCCGAGGCGGTCGGCGGCGCCGGCGTACTTGATGGTGAGCACCCGCCGCTCCTCGATGGCCTGGTGCGCGAGCCGGACGACGGCCGCCTCGCCCGGCCCGGCCGCGGGCGCGACGTGGTGCTGCCGCGGGCTATCGGCCTCCGCCGCGCCGACCCGGGCCAGCTCCCGCGCGAACGCCGGCAGCTCGTCCCCGTCCCACGCCAGGCCGATGAGGATCGCCGCCAGCTCGGCGGGCGTGAACCGCATCGGTCGCCGGAACGGGCCGCCGCTCCACAGCTGGATGCCGTCGCGCTCCTGCGTGATCCGCAGCGACGAGAGCCACTCGACGTCCGGTTCGTCGCTCGCGAGCGTGAGCGTGCGGACGTCCTCCTGGAGCTGGTCCTCCGGCACGCCGAAGCACGCGGCCAGCTCGGTCCAGGAGGTCTGGCCGTCCCCGGCATCCGCGCGCCGGGACAGCTCCGCCACGAGCTGCACGATCCGGTCCAGCTGCCGAGGCGCCGCGTCGCTCATCGTGCGTCCCGGGCGTACAGCGCCGCCACCCGGCCGCGCAGGGCGGCGAGGTCGGCGGCCGTGGACGAGGGCTCCAGCACCCGGGCCTGGCCGCGGAAGGTCAGAAGCCAGCGCAGGAAGGCACCCGATTCCCGCACGGCGAAGGCGAGGACGGCACCGCCGTCGTCCAGCACCGGCTCGACCACCTCGCCTACTCCCTGCGCCTGCACCCAGCGCGACTCGGGGAAGGCGAAGCGCACCGTGACGCGCGTCGGCGGCTGGTCGCCCAGCTCCCACGGCGCGCGGCCCACGTAGTCCCGGATGTGGAAGTCGGCCGGCACGGCGAAGGACGCGTCCGCCCCGGTGAGCGGCTCCGCATCGCGCATCCGGTCCACGCGGAAGATCCGCAGCGCGCCGCGCTCCCGCGACCACGCCACCGCGTACCAGCGCCCCCAGTTGAAGAACAGCCCGTACGGCTCGAGGACCCGCTCCTCCTCCGCGTCGCGACCGATGGCGTAGTAGCGGCACCGCACGGCGGTACGCGCGGTCACGGCGCGCTGGAGGATCCCGAGCGCCTGTGCGCCGGCGCCGCCCAGCGAGCGGGACAGCACCCGTTCCACCGACGCCAGCGGCAGCGGGAGATCGAATGCCAGCTTGCGGCGCGCGGACACCGCCGCCTCCGCGAGGACGGGGACGCCCGAGGCCGCGACGCGCTGCGTCGCCCGGTCGAGCCGCGCAAGGTCCTCCTTCGTGAGGGTGACGCGTGTCAATCCGGCGTAGGGTCCCGCAGGGGGGGCAGGGGGAGCGGGCTGCAGCTCGAGATAGGGGAGGTAGAAGTCGCGTGCGCGAAGCCGATAGCCGACGGCGGGCTCGTCCCCCGCCTGGGCCGGGAGGGCCACGGTCTCGATCGCGATCCCCAGCTCCCGCAGCTCGTCCTTGTCCCGCTCGAACTTCCGCCGGACGCTCTCGGGGTCCGTCCCCTCCTCCAGTCCGCGCCGATACTCGGCGACGTTCCGGAAGACATCCTCCCGTGTCACCGGGAAGCGGTGCTGGAGCAGGTAGGCGAGCAGGTCGAGCCAGCGCGCGGCCTTCGGCGGTCTCATGCGGACCTCAATGTGGCGCTCGGGTCCAGGGTCGGGGAGGGGGGTGACACAAGCGGCGCTCACGGGGGCACAGAGGCACGGGAGATGCACGACCCGCCGGTGTTGGGGCGCCGGCCGGGCGCCACGCCGCGGCGGCCGCTCCCCCGTGCCCCCGGGCCCGCCCATTTGCCCCCGCACGCGCCGGGCGCTATCCTAGCGCCACTCACAACCCGGGGTGCCCATGGACACCAACAAGCTGGCCAGCTACATGAGCCGCGTCTTCGTCGCCGCCTCGGTGGTCCTGTTCGTCATCGCGGTCGTCGGCTGGCTCCTCGACCGGATCATGTTCGGCTATGAGCCGGGACGCCTGATCGAGTTCGCCGCCATGTCGCTCATGCCGGTCGTGGTGACGCTGCTGCGCCAGATACGTGAAGAGGTGAAGC
>CAYLJK010000300.1:0-3648 GCA_964383975.1 uncultured Gemmatimonadales bacterium
TAGTGCTGGCGACGATCCCCGGTGCCGTGGGCCTGCGTCCGGCCTCGGCGCTGGAGTGGTTCGCCTTCGTCGCGGCCCTGGGTGTCGCCCACGCCCTGAGACGGGGATCCTCTCCCCTCTCCGCGCGCCTCTCTCCTCTCTCCGCTTGCGCTTCTTCCTCGCGTCCATGATGCCCCGCCGACTTCCGCCGGTCTCGTCCCCCGTGACCGCCCGTCTTCTCGCGGCGGGCCTGCGCGGGGCGCTCGGCGGCGACCGCTCGGACGCGCACGCGGTGGAGTCGCTGCTCCGCTCGCACTTCGGGGTGGCCGCCGTCCGGGCCACGAGCTCGGGAACGGCCGCGCTCACGCTGGCCATCCGCGCGTCCGCCGCCAGGACCGGCCGCCGGCGCGTCGCGCTCCCCGCCTGGGCCTGCTACGACCTCGCCACCGCGGCCGACGGCGCCGACGCGGAGGTGGCGCTGTACGACCTCGACCCCGCCACGCTGGGCCCGGAGCCGGAGTCGTTCCGGCGCGCGCTCGAACGGGAGCCCGGTGCGGTCGTGGTGGTGCACCTCTTCGGCCTGCCGGTGGGGGTTCCGGCCCTTGCGGCATCTGCCCGCGGTGCGGGAGCCGTGCTCATCGAGGACGCGGCGCAGGGTGCCGGCGGGTGGCTCGGCGCCCGGCGGCTCGGCGCGCACGGCGAGCTGGCGGTGCTGAGCTTCGGGCGCGGCAAGGGGATGAGCGCCGGAGCGGGCGGCGCGGTGCTCGCGGACGAGGCGCACGCGCCGCTGCTCGAGAGCATCGCGCAGGAACTCCCGCGGTCGGGCCGCGGCTGGAAACCGCTCGGCGTGCTCGCCGCGATGTGGGCGCTCGGCCGCCCGGGGCAGTACGCCCTCCCGGCCTCGCTCCCGTTCCTCCGGCTCGGCGAGACGATCTACCGCCCGCCCGCGCCGCCACGCGCGATCATCGCCGCCGGCGCGCGCATGGTGCCGGAAGCCCTGCGCCTGATGGACGCCGCGGCCGAGCGGCGGGCCGGGAATGCCGCGCGACTCGCCGCGGCGGCCGCAGAGCGGGAATGGTCGGTGCCCGCGGTCATGGAAGGGGCGCGAGCGGGCTGGCTGCGCCTGCCGCTCGTGGCGCGGCGGCCGCGCGACGTCCGCCGTGCCGCGCGCCTGGGCGTGATGCCGGGCTACCCGAAGGCTCTCGCTGACCTGGAGGGCTTCACGCGCCGCATCGTCAACCGGGACGACGCCTTCGAGGGCGCACGCGCGCTGGCCCGGCGCCTGGTCACCGTGCCCACGCACGGGTTGCTGGAGGAACGGGACCTCGTCGCGCTGGAGCGGTGGCTGGCGGGGCGCGGGAGCGACTGAGAGAGGAGGCTGCGCGCCTCAGGGCCTCCGATTCCCGATTCCCGAACCCCGATTCCCGCTGTTCGCTACAGGCGGCCTGAAGGCCGCTCTCGGCGACGGCGGATCGGCACGATTATCCGCTGGTGATACTCCGGTGACGGAGTCCCGATACGATCGTGGCGTGGAGAGCGGCCTGTGTGACGACGCCTCTTGCGAAGCAGCCAGCCCTCGAAGTAGAGTGGTGCCATGCGTAAGCGCTCAAGCATAGCTGGGCCGCCGGCACGCACGGACGAGGCGGCGTTCTTCGGCGTCCAGTCCGTCGCCGGTGGCGGCAAGAACCCGGCTGCAGTTGCGCTTGGGAGGCTCGGCGGCCGAAAGGGCGGCCTCGCTCGCGCGCAGAAGCTCTCGGCGGCACGGCGCAAACGCATTGCGCAGATGGCCGCGCGGGCCAGGTGGAGCCGGGAAGGGGAGTAGCCCCATGCCGCGCGGCCCACGACCCAACAAGATCGTCGAGCAACAACTTGACGTACTGGTCCGCCGCTTGGAAAAGGCCCTCGGGGCGGACGTGCTGTCGTTCTCGGGGCCCATCCTCTATGGCGCTGACGACGCGATCAGGGACACCGTGGAAGGCCGACGCGGCAAGCGGGAGCGACTCGCGGTCGTTCTGGAGACGACGGGCGGATACGTTGAGGTTGTCCAGCGGATAGCGGAGACTCTCAGGCATCACTACCCGACGTGCGTCGAGTTCATTGTCCCCAACTTCGCAATGTCGGCTGGCACGGTGCTAGTCATGTCTGGCGACGCAATTCACATGGACTACTACTCCGTGCTGGGGCCCATTGACCCGCAGGTTGAGCGTGAGAGCCCCAACGGTAAGCGTCAAGTACCAGCGCTGGGCTACTTGGCCAAGTACGACGAGCTGGTCAGGAAGTCCGCGGAGGGGAGACTTACAGAGGCCGAACTTGCGTTCATGCTTGACAGCTTCGACTTGGCGGAGCTACACGCCTTCGAGCAGGCGCGCGACCTGTCCATCTCGCTGCTGCAGGAGTGGTTGGCGAAGTACAAGTTCAAGACGTGGACCAGGACGCAGAGTCGCGGGATAGACGTGACGCCGGAGATGAGAGCAGAGCGCGCGAAGCGCATTGCGCAGGAACTGAGCAAGACGGAGAAGTGGCACAGCCACGCCCGCGGCATCTCCATGGCCGTCTTGCAGGGAGACCCCGGTTTGGGCCTCGTCATTGACGACTTCGGGGGAAAGCCGGAGCTGCGCAGAATCATTCGGGAGTACGACAAGGTGCGTTCGGAGTATCGCGGCGTACTTGGTCTGAGTGGCAACGCGGCCGTTCTTCACATTCCGGGCACGTACTTGGTCCTCGGGAGGTAGCCATGCCAGAGACCAAGAAGATGGGGCTGGATGGTCTCGCAGCGCAGAACCCCAAGCTCGACACGGCTAAAGTGCTGAGAGTCCTGGAGGTTGTGCGCCAACGGCGCGAGCACGGGGCCAGGAAACCTGACTACAGTCTGGTGATTCCGCACAGTCACAAGCCAACCGTGACAAAGCGCCAGGCTGACAAGTAGAGCTGGGGGCCGCTGTGCGATGCCGTACAAGCGGCCCTCTCTTCACACTCGTCCGCGGGGCGGCGGGAGAGCGGGAGACTAGCGCGCGCGGCTCAGGTCCCCCTGTCCCCGATTCCCGAACCCCTGTAGCCGCTGCCCGCCGCCCTCAGCACCTCCTCCACGCACCTGTCAATCTGCTCGAAGCACCGCACGAACTCCTCCACCGGCCGCTCCACGGGATCGGGCACGGCGCGCCGCCGGATCGGGTGCGGGTCGAAGTCCACGAGCAGCTGTACGCGCGACGGATCGGCCTTGAAGCGCGCCACGACTCCGTCGCGCTGGAAGCGGTCCATCACGAGGATGAGGTCGGCGGCGCGGACCAGCTCGTTCGAGAGGAGCTTCGAGCGGTGCGATGACAGGTCCACGCCGCGTCCGCGCGCGACGTCCTGCGCCGTGGCGGGCGACGGGCGGTCGGGACCGATGAAGCCGGCCGAGGCGATGGCCAGCTGGGGCGCACGCGAGCGCGTGGCGAACTCGGCGTAGGGGCTCCGGCAGATGTTGCCGTGGCAGACGAAGAGCAGCGACCGGGGACGCAGGCGGGACACGGCGCGGAGCGCGTGGTGGCGGCGCCAGGGGTGGAGGAGGCGGTCCGGGGCGTGGCGGACGAACCGCAGGATGGCGCGCAGACGCGACGGCACGCGCCGAATCTAGCGCGCCGCATTGCCCCGGCACCACCTGAGCAGTAGAGTTGGCGGCAGTTCAGG
>CAYLJK010000301.1:0-3643 GCA_964383975.1 uncultured Gemmatimonadales bacterium
GGTCGTCGCGATCGTGCCTGGGGCGGTCGGCATGGCGCCGAGAATGCCCCGGGCGAACGGGGGCCGTCAAGGCGACGACCCCCGGAAGCCACCCCGGCCGTGCGGAATGCGCGGGCCGGTCGGAGCCCCGCGCGCCGCGGCCGGCCTCAGAAGCCGTAGCCGATCTTGAAGGCGTAGGCGTTCACCCGCGCCAGCGTGTACTCGGCCCCGAGCCGCACGCCCCAGATTCGCACAGCAAGGCCCAGCGTGCCCTGCACGCCGAGCACGGTCTCATCGGCGAGGTTGACCTGGCTGGTGGTCTCGTGCCCGTGCGCGACGTGGCCCGAGATGACGGCATAGGGCTCGAAGCGCGACACCGGACGGCTGACCGCCAGGTCCAGGCCGTACACCCCGAAGGTCATGTCCTCCGGGCCGAACAGCCGCGCGGCGCTCAACCGTCCGGAGGCGGAGATGCCGCTGTCCGCACGGCTCCGCAGGCTGTACTGCAGCTGCGCGCCGACGAGTCCGTAGTTCGAAGCGAAGTTCTTCGTCACGTATCCGCCCACGTCCACCCGGTCGGAGACACCGACGCGAAACGCCAGCGAGGGGATCGGCAGCGCGTCACCCTCGATAAGCCAGTGCGTGGAGTCGGGGTGCGAGAAGGTGTCGTTCCACGCCGGCGCGGCGGGGTCGATACGCGTGTTCGTCTGCACCACGGAGAGCTCGACTCGGCCCCGTCCCAGCGGTCGGGCACCCGCCTGCGGACGGTAGTAGCCCACCACGCCCAGCTCCGCGACAAAGCGGTGCCAGGCATCCTGAGTCAGCGCATGGTCGAGCACGATGGCGCACTCGTCCCAGCGGTCGTTGGTGTGCAGCACCTGGGCTGGGAGTGGCGCGGCGCCGGCGGCCAGCAGCAGGACGGCAGCCCTCAGCAGGGGTGGGCGGAAGGCATTCATCGGACCTCCTCAGGTGTACGCACGCCGGCCGGCCCGGCGAGCCGGCGGTCGCTTCGACGTGTCGTGTGGTTGCGGAGACGATACAGCTCCGCGGCCCGGGAGGTCTTGGCGCGTGGTGCCGATTCCTTGACGTTTCGCGCCACGGGGGCCTGGGAGGCCAGCGGACGAATGCTCCGGGCCGGTCGAGCCCTGAGAGGGCACGCTCGCCAGCTTGCGCACGCTGGCGGTGTGCACCCTGTGTTGTTGCGCCTTCTCAAGACGCGCACCACGCCGAGCGAGGCCCCTCAGGCCCCGACGGTCCACGGGGTTGCCAACCACGCGGGGCCGAACGCCTGTCCGGCGCCCTCCGTTGCCCTGAAGCCCCCGATCCCGCGACTTTAGGGCATGAATGCCAGGATCCGCGCCGGCATCTGGCGCCTCGCCGACCCCAAGATCTCCCTCGCCTCGATGGCCGCGATGTGGCTCGGTGCCTTCGCCGCCGGCAGCGACGGCCCCGTCTCGCCGCTGTGGCTCGCCCTTACCCTCTTCGCCGTCTTCTGCGTCGAGGTGGCGAAGAACGCCTCCGGCGAGATCTACGACTGGGACTCCGGCACGGACCGGCGGATCGCGGAGGAGGACCGCAGCCCCTTCTCCGGCGGCAAGCGCGTGATGGTGGACGGCCTCCTGACCCGCGGCCAGACCTGGGCCGTGGCCGTCGTCAGCTACGGCATCGCCACCATCCTCGGCGCGGTCATCGTCCTCGGTCACGAGCCGCGCGCCTTCTGGTTCGCGGTCGCCGGCGTCGCCCTCGCCTTCTTCTACCACGGTCCGCCGTTCCGGCTCTCGTACCGCGGGCTGGGCGAGGTGGCCGTCGGCCTCGCGTATGGGCCGCTCCTGGTGTCGGGGACGTATCTCGTCCTGCGCGGAACGGTCACGCCCCAGGCGGTCGCCCTCGGTATCCCCGTTGGGCTGCTCATCGCCGGGTTCCTGTGGATCAACGAGTTCCCGGACTACCGCGCCGACGCGGCCTCCGGGAAGCGCAACCTCGTCGTCGTGCTCGGGCGCAACCACGCGGCGAAGGTCTTCACCGGGATGATCGTCGCCGCGTTCCTGGTGCTTGCGGCGCTGCCGTTCTTCGGCGTGCCGTGGGGCGTCTGGCTTGGCGCCGTCGCCGCGGTGCCCGGCTTCAGCGCCGCCCGCACCGCGCTCACGCACCCGGAGCGCACCGCGCAGATCGTCCCGGCCCAGGCGAGGACGCTGCTCGCCTTCGTGCTGCTCGCCGTCGGCGGCGGCGTGGGGATGCTGGTCGGCGGGCCGCTGCGGTAGGCCCTGGGCGGAGACGGCCCGCGGTTTGGACTTGCGGCCCGGCACCGAGGGCGATAGCTCCCACCGTCCTCTCACGAAGGAGCAGCGATGCGCATCTGGACCGCCGTGCTGGCGGGAGCGGGCCTCGTCGTCCTGGCCGCCTGCCAGGCTACCCCACGGCCCATCACCGACACCGACCGCGCCGCCATCCGGGCCCTGGACTCCGCCTTCGCCGTGGCCGCCACGGCCGGCGACGTGGACGGCATGGTCGCCCCCTACGCCCCCGACGCGCTTGTGATGCCGCAGGGGATGGGCATCGCCGCCGGGCAGTCGGCCATCCGCGAGATGTTCGCCGGGATGGCGGCTGCCGGGCGGATCCGGCTCTCCATCACCACCGGCACCATCGAGGGCGCGGGAGACCTGGCCTACGCCACGGGTTCGTACGAGCTGCAGCCCCTCCCGGCCGACAGCGTCCAGCCGATGCCCCCCGCCGAGGTCGGCAAGTATCTGGGCGTTTTCCGCCGGCAGGAGGACGGGTCGTGGAAGATGGTCCGCGACATGTGGAACACGAACGCGCCGGCCGCGCCGCCCGCGGGAGCCGCGGCCCCCGCCACGCGACGCTGAGCTGACCGTGAGACTGCGTCGTTCCAGGCTCGCTGTTCTGCTGCTTGCCGGGCTGCCCGTCGCAGCCCGGGCCCAGCAGCAGGCTGCGCCCCCCGCGCCGCCCCTCGAGATCGGCGTGGAAGCCCCCGACTTCACCCTCCCCGGCGCCACCCGCTGGGGTGTGCTGCGCGATCCAGTCCGGCTCTCGGACTTCCGCGGCAAGACCGTCGTCCTGGCGTTCTTCTTCCGGGCGCGAACACGCGGCTGAACGGTTCAAATGAACGCGTACCGTGATCAGTACGCGCAGCTCTTCCGGAACGGCCAGGACGTCGTGCTCATCGCCATCAGCACCGACGCCGACACGACCCTTGCGTCGTGGGCGCGGGACAGCCAGTTCCCGTTTCTCTTCGGCAGCGACGCCGGCGGCGCCGTCGGCCGCCGCTACGGCGCGACGGTCCCCGGCCGCGTGCTGGACAACCGCAACCTGTTCGTGGTGGGACCGGACGGGCGCATCGCCTATCGCGCCGTGCCGTTCAGGGAAGTGGATCCGGCGGCCTACACGGAGCTCGAGGAGGCGCTGGGGCGGATAGTCCGATAGCGAGCACGGAGACACGAAGGCACGGAGGCACGGACCGTATCCCCGTGCCCCCGTGCCCTCCTAACGCACCGCCCGCCTCACCGCCGCCTCGATGTCCTGCTCCTCCCCGATCCCCGTGTACACGACCCGTCCCTGCGCATCGAGCACCACGACGTAGCCCGTGGCCGGGGCCTGGAAGGCGCGCACCGCCGCGCCGCGGACATCGAAGAAGAAGCGGAACGGC
>CAYLJK010000302.1:0-3641 GCA_964383975.1 uncultured Gemmatimonadales bacterium
TGGTACGCCACGCCCATCTGGTCGGTCTCGCCGTAGCGCACGCGGAGCTCGACGGCGCTGGCGTGCGCCGGCTGGCTCATGCGTCCCCGCGCCAGATGCCGAGCGCCCGGGCGCGGTCCTGCGCGGCCGGCGTGAGCAGCCACGGCCCGGCGGCCGAGACGGTCTCGCCGCGTGCCGCCATCGCCGCCACCTCCCGCTCGGTGAGCAGCGGCCGCCGGCCGCGCCGCGCGGGCGCGCGCTCGCGGCCGAGGAGGTTGGCGCGGTCGCCGCTCGTGACTCCGACGGCATGCGCCTCGTCCACATCCAGGTGCAGCTCCGTGGCGTGCCCGGGGCCCGACCGCACGAGCACGTCGTGCAGCGTGGCCCGGCGCCCCTCCGGCCCGCACGCCACCGCCACCCGGTCGCCGTCGGCGACGCCCAGCCTCCGGGCGTCGGCGGGGGCGACGTGGAGGTGGCGTTGGGCAACGATCACGCCGCGCTCCAGGACCACCTTCCCCGCCGGGCCCTCGAGGCTGACGCCGCCGCCCGACGCGTCAAGCCGTCCCGACGCCGCGACCGGCGCCGTGATGCCGAGGGCGCGGCAGTCAGCCGGCGAGAGCTCCAGTTGCGTGGCGGCACGCATGGGCCCCACCAGCCGCACGCCCTCGAGGCTCCCCCTGGGCCCGCGCACCGTGACCGTCTCCCCGGCGGCGAACTGCCCCGGCTGGCTGATCATCCGCTGCACGCTCGGCGCCTTGCCGGCGCCGAACAGCGTCTCGAAGTCGCGGAGCGAGACGTGGAGGTGGCGGTTGGAGACCCCGAGAGGCACCTCGCGTCGCGTGTGCGTCGTCTCGGGGCGGCGCGCGCCGGCGGCCGAGCCCGACGGCAGCGGTGACGGGCCGCGCGCCGCCGCCGCCTGCCGCGCGGCCGCGACCAGCTGCGCGTACTCCGGCCGGTGCCGCGGGAAACCCGCGGGCCGACGCACCGGACCCACGTCGCTCAGCCCCTGCGCCGAACCGGCCCACGGGGGCAGCGCGCCCGGCGTCGGGTCGGCCGGCGGCTCGGGCCGCACCGGCGCCGGCACCCACGGTCGGCTCCCCGCCTCCGCCAGCCGGCCGGCGACCAGTTCCACGAGTTTGGCGACTTCGTCGTTCGTCATCGGCGACCTCGAGTGGCTCGGTGCGTGGCGAGGAAGGTGTCCACCAGGCGGCGGACGGCGTCAGCGGAGAGCGGTTCGGGACCCGGGGGCCGCGGCTCGGGCGCGGCGGGCTCGGGGGCATGGGGGCGCGGCGGCTCGGCGGCGGCGGGCCCGGAGCCGCGGGCGCTCGGCGGCACGGACGCGCCCGGCGTTCCACTCGCCGCCCCCCGATCCGCCTCGCTCACGTACTCGCGCGTCTCATAGGCCAGCCGCTTCACGTTCACGAGATGCAGCGGGCCGATGTTGTCGGACGTGCTGCTCCCGGCCCACGTGCCGGGGCCCAGCGTCATCGCGGGGACGAGGCCGGTGGTGTAGCCGACGGCCCCCAGCGCACTCATCGTGTTGACGAGGATGCGGAACGCCGGCTTCTCCTCGAAGAAGCGCTGGATCACGTGTTCGTCGCGCGAGTGGATGACGAGCGAGTGGCCGAGTCCGCCGTACTCCAGCAGTGCGATGCTGCGCTCACAGCAGCGCTCCCACCCCTCCTCGACGTAGTAGGCGAGCACCGGCGAGAGCTTCTCGCGCGAGAAGAACTCCTCGCGGCCCACCCGCGTACACTCCACCACGAGCACGCGTGTGTCCGCGGCGACGGCGATGCCGGCGCGCCCCGCAATCTCGGCCGCCGGCCGGCCGACGATCTCCGCCGCGATGCCTCCGGTCGCCGGGTCCTGCATCGCCCCCTGGAGCCGCGCGCGGTCCTCGCCCCACACGAACGCCGCTCCCAGCGCACGCAGCTCGCCGCGCAGCTGGAGGTCCACCGGCGCGTCGCACACGATCGCGTTCTCCGCCGAGCAGAGCACGCCGTGGTCGAACGCCTTGCCGTTGACGATGTCGCGCGCCGCCTTGGGCACGTCCGCCGTGCGCTCGACGATCGCGGGAACGTTCCCGGGCCCGACGCCGAACGCGGGCTTCCCGGAGCTGTACGCCGCGCGCACCATCGCGTAGCCGCCCGTCGCGAGGATGACGGCGGTCCGCGGATGGCGCATCAGCGCCTGCGTCCCCTCGAGCGTGGGGTCGGTGAGGCAGAGGACAAGATCCTTCGGCGCGCCGGCCTGCGCGGCGGCCTCGCGCACGATCCGCGCCGCCTCCTGCGTGCACCGCACGGCGCGCGGGTGCGGCGACATCACGATCGCGTTGCGACCCTTCACCGCGATGAGCGCCTTGTAGATCGCCGTGGAGGTGGGGTTGGTGGTGGGGATGAGCGCCGCCACGACGCCCACCGGCACGGCCAACTCGGTGACCTTGCGCTCCGGGTCGTGACGCAACACGCCGCAGGTCCGGAGCGGTGCGATGTACGCGAGGACCTCCTCCGACGCGAAGCGGTTCTTCGTGACCTTGTCGGCGACGCAGCCCATCGCCGTCTCCTCGACCGCCAGGCGGGCGAGCGGCTCCGCCTGCGCCGAGGCCGCACGCGCCATCGCCGTGACGACGCGGTCCACCTCGTCCTGCGAGGCGCGGGCGAAGGCCCGCTGCGCCTCCGCGGCCCGCGCCACGAGGTCGCGGGCGTCCTGGACCGAGGCGAGGTCCCTGTCCATCGGCGGACCGCGCTAGGCCGAGTAGCCCAGCGCGCGGAAGTGGGCGAGCAGCTCGTCGCGCGTGGCGACGGACAGCTCCCGCCCCTTGAGGGGGAACTCCGGGATCTGGCGGGCCCGGTGGCGGAGGTCCACGACCTGCGCGCCGGCGAGCGGCGCGCCGGCCGGCGCGCCGCCCCCGTCCACCGCCGCGTCGCTGAGCAGCTCGAGGCCGGGCCACGGCCGCGGGATGACGTGGACCGCGACCAGCTCGCCAACCCGCTCGGCGGCGGCCGCACCTGCGTCCACCGCAGCCTTCACCGACGCGACGTCGCCGGCGAAGAGGACCGTGATGAGCGCCGGGTCGGTGCGCTCACTGCCGAGGAGCTGGACCGGGGCCGCCTTCAGCCCCGCGTCCGCCGCCTCGATCGCACCGACCAGGCCCCTGGTCTCGATCAGGCCGAGGGCCTGTTCGGTCCAGGACGCCATGCGCGGCGCCTAACCCTGCTTCGGGAGGATCGCCTCGAGATCCTGGTGCGGCCGCGGGATCACGTGGACCGACACGAGCTCGCCGACGCGCTCGGCGGCCGCCGCCCCGGCGTCCGTCGCGGCCTTCACCGCGCCCACGTCGCCGCGGACCATCACGGTCACGTAACCGCCGCCCACCTTCTCCTTGCCGGCGAGCTTCACGTTCGCGGCCTTGACCATGGCGTCGGCGGCCTCGATGGCGCCGACGAGACCTTTGGTCTCCACCATCCCGAGGGCATCCAGGGGCATCCAGCTTCCTCCGCGAAGGTACGAGTGGTCGTGACTGGGAACGGAACGGTGTCGTGCGCGCGCGGACGCCCCGAGAGCTGCGGCGGTCCGGAGAGGACCGGCCGGCTTCGGCGCCGCGGGGCTCCGGCCCCCCGGGGCTGGGTTGGGGGGGGGGGGTCGCGGCTGTCCGCGGCGTC
>CAYLJK010000303.1:0-3613 GCA_964383975.1 uncultured Gemmatimonadales bacterium
CGTCACCCCGGTGACCAGCACCAGGCCGCGCGGCTTGACCGCGATCTCCTCCAGGATCTTGGGGAGGCGCAGCTCCTCGATCGTCTTGACCTCGTAGGGGATGACCCGGAAGGCGAAGGCCAGCGTCCCCCGTTGCCAGTACACGTTGACCCGGAACCGCCCCACCCCCGGCACGCCGATGGCGAAGTCGGACTCCCGCGTCTCCATGAACTCCTTGAGCTGCCGCGGCTGCATGATCTGCTCGGCCAGGGCCTTGAGGTCCTGCGGTGTGAGCTGCGGGAGGTCGAGCTGCTCCAACTCGCCGGCCACCCGCACGGTGGGCGCGCGGCCCACCTTCAACAGGAGATCGGACCCCTTCTTCTCGACCATCGCCTTGATGGCCTTCTGGAAGAAGGCGGTGGACGGCTTGGGCGCGGCGCCCGGGGCGCTCGCGGGCGCGGCGGCGGTCGGATCGGCCATGCTTACGGCTCCACGCGGAAGAGGACCTGTCCGAACTCGACGGGCTGCGCGTCCTCCACCAGGATCTCGCGCACCGTTCCCGAGATCTCGGACTCCAGCTCGTTCATGATCTTCATCGCCTCGATGATGCACAGCGTCTGCCCGGTCCCGATCCGCGTGCCGGGCTTCACGTACGGCTCCGCCCCGGGCTCCGGGGCGCGGTAGAACGTCCCCACCATCGGCGACTTGATCTCGACCAGATTCGGGGCGGGCGCCGACGCGGGGGCGGCCGCGGGGGCGGGCGCCGGCGCGCCCGCCGGCGCGAACGCCGCCGGGACGGGAGCCGCCGCCGGCATCGCGTGCCCGGCGGCCGGATTGCCGCCACGGCTCACCTCGTACGACACGTCGCCGCGCTGGAGCTTGATGCTCGTCGCCGCCGACGTGTCGAGCAGCGCGAGCAGCTCGCGCAGCACATCGAGGTCGTTGCCGCCCGCAGGGGCGGCCGCCTTCGGGGTCTTCTTGGCCATAGCGGTCCCTGGTTCCTCAGCCCAAACGCAGCATTTCGCGCGGGAAGTCCGTGAGCAGGTCGGCGCCGCCCGGCCGGAGGACCACGTCGTCCTCGATCCGGACCCCGCCCCAGCCCTCAAGATAGACGCCCGGCTCGACCGTCACCACCGCACCGGCCGGCAGGATCTCTTCGGCGGTCGCCGCGAGCCGCGGTGCCTCATGCACCTCCAGCCCGATCCCGTGCCCCAGCGAATGCCCGAACGCGTCGCCCCTCCCCTCGGCGGCGATGACGTCGCGCGCGAGCGCGTCCGCCTGCCGCCCGGTCAGCCCCGCGCGCAGGCCCGCCAGCGCGGCGGCCTGGCCGCGCGCGACCAGCCCGTGCACCGCCGCCTGCTCGTCGGTCGCTTCCGCGCCCACCACGAACGTGCGCGTGAGGTCCGAGCAGTAGCCGTCTACCACCGCTCCGAAGTCGAGCAGCAGCAGGTCCCCGGGCGCGATCACCCGGTCCCCCGTCCGCGCATGGGGGAGCGCGGTGCGCGGCCCGGAGGCGACGATCGTCGGGAACGGATACCACTCGCTCCCGCCCCGCCGCAGCTCGCCCTCGAGGAGTGCCGCCACCTCCAGCTCCGTGCGGCCGGGGCGGACCTGCGGGAGCGTGGCCGCGAGCGCCCGCGTCGCGACCGCAGCCGCGCGCCGGATCGCCTCCACCTCCTCGGGCCCCTTGGATGCGCGCAGGGCCTCCACCAGCTCCCCGGCCGGCACGATCTCCCAGGGCCGCTGCGATTCCTCGAGGCGCTGGGCCTCGCGCGCGGTCAGCACGTGCGCCTCGTACCCGACGCGCCCGATGCCAGGCTCCACGCCGAGCAGCTTCACGGCCCGCTCCCACAACCCGCCGGGCTCGATTCGGACCCGGGCCAGCTCCCCGACCTCGCTCTGCGCCTGGTCGCGGTAGCGGAAGTCCGAGAGGAAGTGGACGGCCCCCCCGGTCACCAGGACCAGGGCGCTGGTGCCCGAGAAGCCGGTCAGATAGCGGATGTTCGCGAGCGAGGAGACGGCCAGCGCATCGAGCCCGTCCGCCGCCATCCGCCGCCGCAACGCCTCCAGCCGCTCCTCGCGCCGATCGCTCACGCCCGCCCGCTCTCCCCGGCCCCTCCGCTCTCGAGCGCCCCCGCCTTCCCGCCCCTCAGGACCGCCACCAGCCCATCCAGCGCGAGCTCGTAGCCCACCGGCCCCAGCCCCGCGACCACGCCCACGGCGATGTCAGTCAGCAGCGACGCGTGCCGGAACGGTTCGCGCGCGCGGATGTTGGTGAGGTGCACCTCCACGAACGGCACGGCGGCGGCGAGCAGCGCGTCGCGCAGCGCGACCGACGTGTGCGTGTAGCCCGCCGCGTTGACCAGCGCGCCGTCCACGCGGCCCCGCAGCGCCTGCACGGCGTCCACCAGCTCGCCCTCGTGGTTCGATTGCATCCACGAAAGGTCCACACCCAGCACCGCGGCCCGCGCGCGGGTCCGCGCCTCGATCTCGGCGAGCGTGATCGAGCCGTAGCGCTCCGGCTCCCGAACCCCCAGCAGGTTGAGGTTCGGTCCGTTCAGCACGGCGATGTGCATCAGCGCTTGAGGCCGTGCAGCCAGGCGGTGAAGGCGCTCAGGTCGTCCTCGGACGTCAGCCGCGCGGGGCGCGACTCCTCGGCCCTGGGCCGCACCGACTCCGCGGCCGGCGCCGTGCCGAAGAACTCGTCGAACGATGAACCGGGCGCCGGTGCCGGGGCGGGAGCCGGGGCGGGCGGTGACGGCGCGGGCGGCGGCTGCGTGCCGAAGATCTGGTCCAGGGAGAAGGCATCGGTCGCCGGCCGCGCGGGCGCACCCTCCGTGACCACAGGCGTCTCGGCGGCTGCCGGAGGCGAGACCGGCGCGGGCTCCGGCTCGGAGGCCTCGAAGGCCGTGTCCATCGGCGAGGGCCCCTCGGGGGGCGGCGGCGGTTCGCTCGGCGTGGGAGCGGCCAGCGACGCGCGCGCGATGCGCCGCAGGAACGACCCCACGGACTCGACGCCCAGCGCCGCGGCGGACATCGCCGGTGGGGAGTCGATGGCGTCGAGCTTGGCGCGCAGCCCCGGCTCGTCCGGGCGCTGCTCGAGGAGCTGCCGGTACACCTCCGCCGCCTCGGTGCGCATCCCCTGCCGCAAGTAGAGGTCCCCCATCGTCTCCGTCACCATCGGCGAGGCGCTCCCCACCGCCGCGACGGGCTCCGGCGCCGGGGACACGGTCTCGACCTGCTTCTGCGTCGGGCGCAGGAGTTCCTCCGGGGGGGTGACCTCCTCGGGGAGGATGAGCGGGAGTTCGTCGGCGGGAAGCTCGAGGGAGGCGGTCTCGGTGCCGGCCGACGGCGGCTCCTCCATCCCGGAGAGGTCCACCTCGATGACGGTCTTCCAGTCCTCCGCCGTCATCTTCCAGGTCATGGCGTCCCGGTTAATCCCGGCGCAGGTGACCAGGATGTGCACCCCGCCCAGCTGCTCCCAGACCTCTGCCACGACCTCGCCGGCCCGCCGCCGGTCGCCGACGTCCGCCAGCAGGGCCAGACCGCGCCCGCCGTTCCGCTCGATCCCCGCCAGGACCTCCTTGGCTCCCGCTTCCACCTGGACATCCACGATGGCCACGTCGGCACCGTG
>CAYLJK010000304.1:0-3580 GCA_964383975.1 uncultured Gemmatimonadales bacterium
CGCCGGTCGGGCCCCACCACCAGACCGCGCCGGCCCAGGCTGCGGCCACCGCGGCCTCCACGAGCGGGTACTGCGCCGAGATGCGGGAGCGGCAGCGGCGGCAGCGGCCCCGGAGCACCAGCCACGAGAGCACCGGCACGTTGTCGTACCAGGCGATGAGGGTCCCGCAGCCGGGGCATCGGGAGCGCGGCGTCACCACCGACTCGTCCCGCGGGAGCCGGTACACGCAGACGTTCAGAAACGAGCCGAGGATCGCGCCGAGGAGCCCGGCGAGGACAGTCAGCAGCGGCTCAGCGAACATCGCGCAGCAGCTCCCAGGCGAGGATCGCGGCCGCCACGGCAGCGTTGAGCGACTCGGCGTCGCCGCGCATGGGGATGGCGACGCGGCGGTGTGGGTGCGCCGCCCAGGCGGCGCGGACGCCGTGGCCCTCGCTCCCCACCACCAGCGCCACCCGGCCACCGCGGTGCACGTCGGCCACCGGGGCGCCGTCCGACGCCGCGCACAGCACCGTGAACCCGCCGCGCGCCGCCCACGCGGCGAAGGCGTCGAACGGAGCCTCCGCGACCAGGTGGCGGAAGTGCGAACCCATCGCCGAGCGCAGGACCTTCGGGCCACGCACATCGGCGGTGCCGTCGAGCGAGACCGTCGCACAGGCACCCAGGGCGTGCGCCGTGCGGATCATCGTGCCGACGTTCCCCGGGTCCTGCACCCCGTCCAGCACCAGGACGAGGCACGAGGCGGGCGGGGTGAGCGACGCGAGGTCGCGCGGCGCCCAGTCGGCCACCGCGAGCACGCCGCCCGGCGACTCGGTGCCGGCCAGCGCGTCGAACTCGACGCGCGGGAGGCGCTGGACGTCGAGGTGGCGCCGCTCCGCCTCCTCCAGGAGCGGGACGGCGTCGGCCGCCGCGGCGTCCTCCGCCACGACGAGGCCGAGCACCCTCGCGCCGGCCTCGAGGGCGTCGGCCACCAGCCGGCGGCCTTCCAACACGACGCGCTGGCGCCGCTCGCGGGCCTTGCGACGCTGCAAGTCCCTGACCAGCTTGACGAGATTCCGCGACCTGGACTCATCGTTCATGCGTCCCGCAAGATACGCCGTCTGCGCCGCGTTCGCGGCCCTTGCCGCCGGCTGTGCCCTCTCGACCCAGCGGGAGATGGAGGTGGGGGCGCGGTACGCCGCCCAACTCGCCCGCGAGCTGCCGCTGGTCCACGACCCGCAGATCCAGGCCGACCTCGAGGCCGTCGTCGCACCGCTGCTCCCGTTCTCGCAGCGTCCCGAGGTGCGCTACCGGTTCTTCCTGGTGAACAGCGACGTGGTGAACGCCTTCGCGGTGCCGGGCGGGTACGTCTACGTCACCCGCGGCATCATCGAGCGGATGACGTCCATGGACCAGCTCGCCGGCGTGCTCGGCCACGAGATGGGACACGTGGAGTACCGCCACTCGGCCAAGCAGATTGGCCGCCAGCAGGCGGCCCAGATCGGCGTCGGCATCACATCGGTGCTGCTCCAGGGGCAGGGTGCGGCGGGGGAGCTGGTGACACAGGGGGCCGGGCTTGCGGCGATGGGGGTCCTCGCGCGCTATAGCCGGGACCAGGAGCGGGAGAGCGACCGCGCGGCCATCGCCTTCAGCACCCGCGCGGGGATCAACCCCGAGGGCATCGTCTCGTTCTTCCGGGTGCTCCAGCGGGTGGAGGGGAGCCAGCCGAGCGCCGTGGAGTACTTCTTCGCGTCACACCCGCTGACCGCCGAGCGCCTGGAGGAGGTCTCGCGGCTCATCGCGGCGGACACCGCGGCGACCGCGGCTGTGACGACGGGCCGCCGGGACTCGCCCGAGTTCCAGCGCCTGCGCGAGCGCGTGCGCGCCCTCCCGCCGCCGCCGGATCGGCGCCCGCCTGCCAAGTGAACATCGCCCTGACCATCGCCGGATCCGACTCGGGGGGCGGGGCCGGGATCCAGGCCGATCTCAAGACCTTCCACCAGTTCGGCGTCTTCGGGACGAGCGTCATCACCGCGGTGACGGCGCAGAACACGGTCGGCGTGCGCGCGTGGGAGGCGCTTCCCGTCGCGCTGGTCCGGGACCAGATAGATGCCGTCGCCGAGGATCTGCGGCCGCAAGCCATGAAGACGGGGATGCTGGGCTCGGCGGAGTTGGTCGAGGCGGTGGCGGCGGGGATCGAGCGCCATCAGTTGGCGCACTACGTGCTGGACCCGGTGATGGTGGCCACCTCGGGGGACCGGCTGCTGCACGTGGACGCCGAGCGGCGCATCGTGGAGCGGCTCGTGCCGCTCGCGGAGCTGGTGACGCCGAACCTCGACGAGGCGGAGATCCTCGCCGGCCACCCGGTGCGCTCACCGGAGGACATGGAGGAGGCCGGCCGGCGGCTCGTGGAGGCGGGGGCGAAGGCGGTACTGGTGAAGGGTGGACACCTGGGAGGGCAGACGGTCGCGGACGTCCTGGTCACCGCGGGCGGCGTCCGGCACATCACGCACCCGCGCATCGCGACCACCTCGACACACGGCACCGGCTGCACGCTCTCGAGCGCGATCACGGCGGGGCTGGCGCAGGGCCGGCTGCTCGACGTGGCGGTGGACGACGCCCTCGCGTTCGTGCAGCGGGCCCTGGCGAGCGCGCCGGGGCTGGGCGCGGGCCACGGCCCGCTCAATCACTTCGCGGAGGCGCGCCGGAATCGAGACTGACCGCCAGAGGGGCCGGACCGTACCGCGCGACGATCTCCCGGCCTTCCGGCACCCTGGCGGGCGGTGCGGTCTTGCCGCGTACAACACCAGAGCGACGCGAACGGCTACGACCCCAACCTCACAACGCGCTGCCGCTTCTGTTCTTCGCCGCTGACCCTCTTCAGTTCTTGATCGTAAGATGCTCCCCGAAGCCCCGACGTGCCCTTTCGGGGGGGGAGTCGCGACGGATATTCGGTCCAGGCCGCACGCACGAGGCCGGGCACGACGTCGAAGTGCTCGTCGCGGCTGGCCACGGCGAGGCCGTGTTGCGTGGCGAGCGCTGCGATCCAGACCTGAGAAGAGCCTTGATCCCGCCGTAGGCTCTAGCGGTGGTCGCGTCACAGGCGAGCACGGCGCGGCGCGCGGCGAGCGCATCCACACGCGTGACGTTTCGCACGACGCGAGTCGACTTGGAAGCGCCGTAGTACGGCTCACCCATGGCGATCGCCGGCACGTGGACGGCCTCGGCCTTCTGGACGGCGCCCGAGCGCCAGGCGTTGCTGCGCATCGGGCAGGCGCCGGATGCGGGCGATGATCTCGTCAGGAACGGTGCGAGCTACTGGGTGCCCCCTACCTCGGAGATAGCGGTAGTTGCCTGGCTCGCCCACCGTTGCCGGCGTGGCGGGTGGAGCCGGCTGCCGTCGGTGCGCTGGCTCAGCAGGGTGCCGTACCACGCTTCGTAGCTCGCCCCGCCCGTCAGCAGCCCGTCCGTGGTCACGTTGTCCCCGGGCCACGTGACCGCTGGGTAGGGCTGCCCGCAGGTGCCGGTCTCCAGCCCGTGACAGGGGCGCCGGATGTAGGAGCCGGTGCGCGGATCCCCCAAGGCGTTGGCGTGCGGCGCCAGC
>CAYLJK010000305.1:0-3561 GCA_964383975.1 uncultured Gemmatimonadales bacterium
CCGTTGTAGGTGCGCTGGCCGTGGACGGCCGCGCGCCAGCCGGCGGCCTCCAGTTCCGCGAACGGGAACTCCGCGTCCGCGACCTTCAGCTCCTGGAGACAGACCGCGTCGGGCCGCGTGCGGCCCAGCCACGCCAGGAGGCGCTCCAGCCGTGCGCGAACCGAGTTCACGTTCCAGGTCGCCAGCTTCATCCGTTCCGCTCCCGGTAGAGCCGCCACGCGATCACGGTGACGAGCGGCATGACCGCACAGAGGGCGCCGGCGCCGAAGGCCGTCCAGGCCCGCGGTCCCGTGAGGTGCATCGAGAGCCCGAGCAGGTACACCTCCAGCACGAGCCAGCCGGCGCACACCGCCGCCACCTGCATGGCCTCGCGCCGCTCCTGCCGCGCGACGCGCTCCGCGACGCGGCCCGCTCCGCCTCCTGCCGCCGGCGCTCCTCCGGGACTTCCACCAACACCATGCTCCGAAGATGCCCGGACGATCGTTCGGTAGCCAGAGCCGCAGCCCCGGCAGTATCCTGAAGCGGACGCCATCCGGAGGTTCGCTGGCCGCCGGCATCGTGTTCGACATCCGCCGCTACAGCATCCACGACGGCCCGGGGATCCGCACCACCGTCTTCCTCAAGGGCTGTCCGCTCGCGTGCGTGTGGTGCCACAACCCCGAGAGCCAGGACCCGGCCCCGGAAACGCTGGTCCGCGAGTCGCGCTGCATCCGCTGCGGTGCCTGCGTGGAAGCCTGCACGCACGACGCGATCACCTGGTCGCCCGGCGGCCCCGTCTGGGACCGGTCCCGCTGCGCCGCCTGCGGTGCGTGCGCCGAGGTGTGCTGGGCGGGGGCGAGGGAGGTGGCCGGGCGGGCGATGACCGCGGGCGCGGTCGTGGGAATCGTGGAACGGGACCGCCCCTTCTACGACGCCTCGGGCGGGGGCCTCACGCTTTCCGGCGGGGAGCCGCTGTACCAGCCGGCGTTCGCGGCGGCGATCCTGCGGCTCGCGCGCAGCCGCGGCCTCCACACCGTCCTCGACACATGCGGCTTCGCGCGGTGGCCGGTGCTCGACGCGCTGCGCCGCGACGTGGACCTGTTCCTGTACGACCTCAAGCTGATGGACGAGGGCCGACACCGGGCGTTCACCGGCGCGACCAACCGCCCGATCCTCGAGAACCTGGAGCGGCTCGCCGACCACGGGCACGCCATCGTCCTGCGCGTCCCCGTGATCCCCGGGATCACCGACGATGTGGAGAACCTGCTGGCCATCCGCGCCATCGCCGCGCGACTCCCGTCTGTGCGGGGCGTGGAGCTGGTGGCCTACCACCGGGCCGGCGCCGAGAAGTACGCGCGGGTCGGCCGCACCTACGCGCTGCCGCACGTGGCGGCGCCCGGATTGCCGCATCTGGACGCGGTCCTGGAGCTCCTCGCGGGAAACGGCCTCGCCGTCACGCGGGCCTGAACGATGCTGACCGACCGGGTGGCGCGGCTGCGGGAACGGAGTCTCGGCACGGCGCCCGCGATCAGCACCGAGCGCGCCGAGCTGCTCACGGCGTTCTGCGCGGCGGCGGAGCCGCGGCCGGCGCCCGTGCACCGCGCGCTCGCGCTGCGGCACCTCCTGGCCCACCGCGCCATCTGGATCGGACCCGACGACCTCATCGTCGGCGAGAAGGGGCCCGCCCCGCGCGCGACGCCGACCTTCCCCGAGCTGTGCTGCCATTCGCTCGCGGACCTCGACCTGCTCGACGCGCGCGAGAAGATCCCGTTCCGCGTCTCGCCCGAGGCGCGCCGGGTCTACGCCGAGCGCATCATCCCGTTCTGGCGGGGGCGGACGATGCGCGAGGCGCTGTTCGACGCGATGGCGCCGGAGTGGCGCGCGCTGTACGACGCGGGGGTGTTCACCGAGTTCATGGAGCAGCGCGCCCCGGGCCACACGGTGCTCGACGACAAGATCTACCGGCGTGGCCTCCGCGCGGTGCAGGCCGACATCGCCGCGCGGCTCGCCGCCCTGGCGGACGACCGGTCGGCGGCGGCGCGGGCGCAGCGCGACGCACTGACGGGCATGGACATCGCCTGCGGCGCCGTCATCCGGTTCGCCGAGCGGCACGCGGAGGCGGCGGAGGCGCAGGCGCGGGCGGCCGGCGACCCGCGGCGCGCCGCGGAGCTGCGGCGCATCGCGGCGGCCTGCCGCCGCGTCCCCGCCGAGGCGCCGCGCGACTTCCACGAGGCGGTCCAGGCCTACTGGTTCGTGCACCTCGGCGTCACCCAGGAGCTGAACACCTGGGACGCCTTCAGCCCCGGCCACCTCGACCGGCACCTGGAGCCGTTCTACCGGCAGGGGCTCGCCGACGGGACGCTCACCCGCGAACGCGCGGCCGAGCTGCTCCAGTGCCTGTGGATCAAGTTCAACGACCAGCCGGCGCCGCCGAAGGTCGGGGTGACGGCGGAGGAGAGCGGCACCTACACCGACTTCGCGCAGATCTCCCTTGGCGGCGTGGACACGGACGGGAGCGACGCCGTCGGCGAGGTGACGTGGCTGCTCCTCGACGTCGTGGAGGAGCTGCGGCTCGTCCAGCCCAGCACGTCCATCCAGGTGAGCGTGGAGAACCCGGACGCGTTCATCCGCCGCGCGGCCGAGATTCTCCGCACCGGCTACGGGCAGCCGTCCGTGTTCAACCACGACCTCATCGTCGAGGAGCTGGTGCGCCAGGGGAAGTCGCTCGCCGACGCGCGCGCGGGCGGCTCCTCCGGGTGCGTCGAGGTCGGCGCGTTCGGCAAGGAGAACTACACCCTCACCGGCTACTGCAACCTCCCGAAGATCCTGGAACTGGCGCTGCACGACGGCGTGGACCCGCGCAGCGGCCGGCGCCTCGGGCCGGCCACCGGCGACCCCGCGTCGTGGTCGAGCTTCGAGGAGCTGTTCACGGCCTTCGACGCCCAGCTGCGGCACGTCGTCGCGGTGAAGACGCGCGGCAACGACGTCATCGAGCGGCTCTACGCGGAGCGGATGCCGGCGCCGTTTCTGTCGGTGCTCATCGACGACTGCGTGGCGCGCGGCCGCGACTACCACGACGGCGGGGCGCGCTACAACACGACGTACATCCAGGGCGTCGGGCTCGGCACGGTCACGGACGCCCTCTCGGCCATGCAGCATCACGTCTTCCGGACCCGGATGGTGGCGATGCCGGCGCTCCTGGCGGCGCTGCGCGCGGACTTCGCGGGGCAGGAGCGGCTGCGCCGGCTGCTGCTGCACCGCACGCCTCGCTACGGGAACGATGACGAGGCCGCCGATGCGCTGATGCTGCGCGTCTTCGAGGCGTACTTCGCCGCGGTGGACGGCCGGCCGAACACGAGGGGCGGTGCCTACCACGTGAACCTGCTGCCGACCACGGTACACGTGTACTTCGGCTCCGTGACCGGCGCGACGCCCGACGGCCGGCACGCCTGGCAGCCGCTGTCGGAGGGGGTCTCCCCGGTGCAGGGTGCGGACCGCCTCGGCCCCACGGCCGTGCTCCGTTCCGCGGCGCGCATCCCGCACGCGCGAACCGGCGGCACCCTGCTCAACCAGAAGTTCACG
>CAYLJK010000306.1:0-3528 GCA_964383975.1 uncultured Gemmatimonadales bacterium
GCCGGCGGTGCGCGCGTATCCCGCGCATCACGGCTTCGCGTGCGCCGGGCCCGCGATGGCCGAGTTGACGGCCGCGTGCGCCGAATCCGGGCTCGTGCTGACGCTCACCGTACGGTTCGAGGACGCGCGCCAGCGCAGCCGCCTCGACGTGGCCGCGGACCTCATCGGCGCCGACATCCGCGCCGCGGTGCGTTCCCATCCGCGCGTGAAGCTGCTCGTCACGGCGGCCGACCGCGCGGTGGTCGAGGAGGTTCACTTCGGCTCGACCCCCGATGAGGGCGCGCGCATCCGCTACGACGTGTCGTGGATCTGGGGTGCCCCGGAGGATCACGTGGCGCTGCTCCGCCGCACCGCCGGTGCCGAGCGATTCGTGTTCGGCACGCAGTTCCCGCTCCGCCTGATGGAGAGCGCCGTCGTCCGCTGGGCCGGTGACTGACCGGCCGATCACCCCGGCACCGCCATGGCCCTGCTCGTGCCCGTCGGTACGGGTACGTACGACGGCGTGGGATTGGCGATCCACAAGCCGGAGAACGACTCGGTGGATCAGGCAATCACGGCGGCGCCCCCGACGTGGCCGGCGACCGCGAGTGTGCGCGTGACCGGACGCTTCAACAGCAAGCCGTTCGCCCACCCCGGCACGCCGAGGGGTGAGCAGAAACTCGAGCCGGTGCCGCCGCTGGCGGTCTCCGACGCGGCCGGGCCGGTGAACGTGACGATCCGGGTGGACGCGTCCGCGTAACGCCGGAAACCCGCGGGCTGATCGACCCCGCCACCGCGAACCCCGGCCAGCCGAACCAGGGCCTGGTGGAGGAGCACATGGCTCCATCACGGCGCCCGAAGACGGCGACCGGGACGGCGGCGAGATCGATCACCAGATCGGGCACGCACGGGGCCCGCGCGGGCGCGTCCACCTGCAAGCGCGACCGCGTTCGCGGTCGCCCGGGTGGATTAGCCGAGGGAGGGCTCGGGATTCGGCGGCCGGGCACCGCGCCGACGCCGGGCCGCTCTTGAATGCCCTGTGAGGCGCCGGTACAATTCTGCGGCTTCCCATCATCCTTGGGCTCGCACACCCCTTCCGCTCGCAGGGACTGGATGACGCGAACTCGTCTCACGATCGTCGGCGGGACGCTCCTCGTGGCAGCAGCCGTCGTGGCCGGCGTGTCCCTGGCCCGCGGGCAGGGGACGCCGTCGCCGCTGCCGCCCTCGCGCGGGGCCGGATACTCGGACATCAGCGCGGCGCTCCCGGACAGCGCGTGGCCGGCGCTTCCCGGGCGGCTGAGAGGCCCGGCGCAGCCGATCCTCTACCGCCACGATATCCACGCCGGCCAGTACCGGATCCCCTGCCTCTACTGCCATAACAACGCCGCCAACTCCTGGACCGCGAACATCCCGACGGTGGCCTCGTGCATGGGCTGCCACCTCGTGATCAGCGCCGCGGACTCGGCCGGCACCCCGGACGCGGAGATCCAGAAACTCCGGGACCACTGGAACGACGGGCGGTCCATCCCGTGGGTGCGGGTCTACAAGATCTCGGAGCACGCGCACTTCCCGCACATGCGGCACGTCAACGCGCGCATCGCCTGCCAGGAGTGCCACGGCAACGTGCAGCAGATGCCGCAGGTCTTCGCCTACCGAGACGTGAACAACATGGGTTGGTGCACCGACTGCCACATGCGGCGCGGCGTCACCCGCGACTGCACGGCCTGCCACTTCTAGGAGAGGGACGGTTCGATGAAGCGCAGGCGGTTCCTCCAGGTGGCGGGCGTCACCGGCGCGGGCCTGGCGGCGGGGTGCGGCTCCGGCGAGGCCGACCGGTGGATGCCGTACCTGGTCCCGAACGAGGACCTGGTTCCCGGCATCCCGACGTGGTACGCCAGCACCTGCACGGAGTGTCCGGCCGGCTGCGGCATCCTCGTGAAGGTCCGCGAGGGGCGGCCGGTGAAGATCGAGGGCAACCCGCGGCACCCGGTGAACCGCGGGCGGCTCTGCTCCCGCGGGCAGGCGGCGCTCCAGGGGCTGTACGACCCCGACCGGATCACGCAGCCTCTGCGACGGACGGCGACGGGCTGGGAGCCGGTCGCGTGGGACGCGGCCGTGCAGGAGGTGGCGGCGACGCTGAACGCGGCGGCGGCCGCCGGCGCCGAGCGCGTGGCGTTCGTGAGTGGTGCCGACAGCGGCCCGCTGGACCGCTTCACCGACGCGTGGCTGGCCGCGTTCCGCTCGCGCCGGCGCCTGCGGTACGAGGCGTTCGCGTTCGAGCCGCTGCGGGAGGCGAACCGCCTCACGTTCGGCACCGCGACCGTCCCGGTCCACGACTTCCCGGCGGCGCAGTACGTCCTGTCGTTCGGCGCGGACTTCCTCGAGACGTGGCTCTCGCCGACGGAGTACGCGCGCGGCTTCACGGCCACGCACCGTTACCGGGCCGGCCGCATGGCGAGGTTCGTGGCCGTCGAGCCGCGGCGCGGCCTCACCGGCTTCAGCGCGGACGAGTGGGTCGCGCCGAAGCCCGGGACCGAGGGGCTGCTCGCCCTCGGCATCGCCAGCGCGGTGCTGCGGCTGGGCCGCGGGCGTGTGAGCGGCGGCGACGCCGACATGCTGCGCGGCTTCCTGGGCCGCTTCACCGGCCCGATGGTGGCGGAGGCGACCGGCGTGAGTGAAGCGGTGATCGAGCGCCTCGCGCGCGAGTTCACCGAGGAGCTGCCGTCGCTCGCCGTGGCGGGCGGCGTGGCGCACCAGCACGGGGCGGCCACGCAGACGGCCGTCGCGGTGAACCTCCTCAACTACGTGGCCGGGAACATCGGGCGCACGGTGCGTTTCCCGGCGGCGTCGCAGTGGGACGCGGTCGCCACCTTCCGCGACATGGAGGCCCTGATCCGCGCCATGGCCGACGGGGCGGTGGACGTGGCGATGGTCCACGGTACGAACCCGGCGTTCACGCTCCCTCCCGGCGCCGGCTTCGCCGCGGCGTTCGCGAAGGCGAAGCTCAAGGTCTCGTTCGCGAGCCATCTCGACGAGACGGCCGAGCTGTGCGACCTCATCCTCCCGGACCACACGGGCCTCGAGCGGTGGAGCGCGCTCACGCCGCGCGCCGGCGTGACCTCCACGGTGCAGCCCGCGGTCCGGCCCCTCCACGACACGCGGCAGACCGCGGACGTGCTGCTCGCCCTCGCGCAGGCCGCCGGGAAGGCAGTAGCGCCGGCGACGGTCACGAGGGCGCAGGACCTCGTGCGCGCGGTGCTCGGCGATCCCGACGCGGTGCTGCGGCAGGGCGGCCTGTTCGGCGCCCCGGCCGACCGCACGGTGCGGCTGGCGCGGGACTTCGCCCGCCTGCCGTTCCAGGCGGCGGCCTTCGAGGGACCGGCCGACGCGCCGGTGCTGGTCATGTACCCCAGCATGCAGTTCTACGACGGGCGCGGCGACAGTCTGCAGGTGGAGACGGCCCCGGCCGCCGCCGGCCTGACGGGGCGCATCTCGGTGACCGCCAAGACGCCCGGCACCAATCCCAACTGGATCGTGTTTGCGCTCAGC
>CAYLJK010000307.1:0-3512 GCA_964383975.1 uncultured Gemmatimonadales bacterium
ATCCCCTCGAGCGCCGGCCGTTCCACCTCGGACGCGAGGGCCGGGATGACGAGCGTCAGCGGGCGGGTGTGGGCGAACTCGACGAGGTCGGCCTCGAGCGCCTCAAGCCGCGTCTGGCCCAGCCGGTGGAGCGTCGTGATGATGCCGGTCTGATAGAAGTCGGCCATCGGCCATCTCCGGGGTCCGGGGGCAAGGTGGCCCGTGGCGCGGCGGGTCGCAAGGAGCACGGAGCAGGGAGCGGTCGTCGGGCGGCGAAGGCCCGGTCGAGTCGGCCCGTTACTATTGGCGCCGCCCGGCTTACTATTCGCTGTCTTCACGGGGCGTGGCGCAGTTGGTAGCGCGCGTGGTTTGGGACCACGAGGTCGCGGGTTCGAGTCCCGCCGCCCCGACTGGCAGCGGGTAGCGCGGAGCGGGGGGAGGTGGGCGGGCGGACGCCGGGTTCTGGGCAGCGCGGTCCGTGGCTCGGGCGCAACGCCAGGGCGTCGCCTGCCTGCCGCGACGCGGCCGGCCGTGGCCTCCTCGCGGGATTGCCACCGGGGCCTGATTCCTGCAGTCATTCTCTGGTATGGCGGACCGCACGCCTCGCTCGGGACTCCTCGCTGTCGCGTGGGGTCTCCCTGTCGCCCTCGTCCTCGGCGCCGGGCCGGCGTCCGGCCAGACCACCCTCGACTTCGATGCGCTCCCGGCCGGCGTCACGATTCCCAACGGCTTCGGCGGCTTCACGTGGGCCAGCTTCCTCACCACGCCGCCGGCCGCGACCTCCGTCTTCGGCTGCAACCCGTCGGGGATCAACTGCGCGACCAACGCCTTCGGCCTGACGGCGGCGGTCGCGCGCCCGACGCGTTTCAGTTTCCTCTCCGGGTACTTCACGGCCTGGGCGGGGTTCAACACCCTGAACCAGCCGTTCACGATGCTCGTGCGCGGGCGCCGCGGCTCGCTCGTCATGCACACGGCGACCATCACCGTGCCGTCGGCCCGAACGCTGTTCACCTTCAACTGGACCGACATCGACCGCGTCGAGTTCTCGCCCGCGGACATCAACTGGTTCCTGCTCGACGACTTCACCTACGGGCCGCAGTTCTACGCGCCGCCCCCGCCGACCGTCATCCCGGAGCCTGTCACGCTCGTCCTGTTGGGGAGCGGCCTGGTCGGTATCGGCGCGGTCCGCTTGCGCCGCCGGCGCGGGCGGGAGCCCGCCGGGCTCTAGCGCACCTGCCCGCACCTGACGCGCGAGGCCCCGCCCGGCGGGCGGGGCCTCGCGCATTGCGCGCTGGATCCGCGCCGTCAGCCCGGCGACATCGCGAGCAGCCGCCTGCGGGTGTAGGGGATGAGACCGCCGGCCTCGACGATGGCCCTGCGCGCCGCGGGCAGTGGAACACGCACGTGCCGGCGGCCGGTGCGGCGGTTCACCACCGCGTCCGGTCCGATCTCCAGCTCGTCCCCCGCCCGGGCCTCGATGTCGGGCACCTCCACCAGCTCAAGGCCGAGGTTCACGGCGTTCTGGAGGAAGATCCGCGCGAACCCCTTCGCGACGATGACCAGCTCGTGGCCCTTGAGCGTCGAGACGGCCTGCTCGCGCGAGGAACCACAGCCGAAGTTCTTCCCGGCGAGGATGACGCTCCCCGGCGGCACCTGCTTCGCCTTGAGCGCCGCGTTCAGGTCGCCGATGTCGGCGAAGGCGAACTGCGGCGTCTCTGCGGGCAGAACGGTCGCCATGAAGCGGCCCGGGTAGATGACGTCCGTGGAGACATCGTCTCCCAGCACGTGCACGATGCGGTTCATGCGGCACCTCGCAGGGTCCGCGGGTCAGTGATCGTCCCGCTCAGCGCCGACGCCGCCGCGACCGCCGGCGAACAGAGGTAGACCGACGAGTTGGGGTTGCCCATCCGCCCCTTGAAGTTGCGGTTCGTCGTCGAGAGCGCCGTCTCGTTGTCCCCCAGCGCACCCTCGTGCACGCCGAGGCAGGGCCCGCAGCCGGGGTTCATCACCACGGCCCCAGCCCGCATGAAGTCGCCGAGGTACCCCTTGAGCAAGGCCTGGAGGTAGATGCGGCCTGAGGCCGGGAAGACCAGCATCCGGACCCCCGGCGCCACCGTCCTTCCTCGCAGGATCCCCGCCGCCACCTCCAGGTCGTCGAGCCGCCCGTTCGTACACGAGCCGATGACGACCTGGTGCACCGGCGTCCCCGCGACCTCGGCGATTGGCCTGACGTTGTCCACGGTGTGCGGGCACGCGATCTGCGGCGTGAGCGTCGAGGCGTCGAGCGAGATCGTGCGCTCGTAGACCGCGTCCGGGTCCGGCGTGACGGCCGCGAGCGGGTCGGTCACTCCCGCCTCCTCGCGCAGGTACCGAATCGTCTCGTCGTCGGCGGGAACGATCCCGCTCGTCGCGCCCGCCTCGACCGACATGTTGCACAGCACCAGCCGGCCCGACGTGGACATGCGGGCGATCGTGTCGCCGTGGAACTCCAGGACCCGAAAGTTCGCCCCCTCCGCGGTGAGGTGCCCGACCAGCCACAGGATGATGTCCTTGGGGCCCACCAGGGGCGGCAGCCCGCCCGTCACGACGACCTTGATGGTCGGTGGCACCTCCACGTTCAGCGCGGTGCCGAGCGTCCAGACGCTGGCCATCTCGGTGGCGCCGATGCCGAAGGCGAAGGCGCCGAGCGCGCCGTGGCTCGTGGTGTGCGAGTCGGTGCCCAGGACCACGGCCCCCGGGCGCACGTAGCCGTTCTCGGGGAGGACCTGGTGGCAGATGCCGCCCAGGTCCCCGCGGATGTCGTGGAACTTCGTGATGCCGTGCTTCGCCACGAACTCGCGGACCTTCTTCTGGTTGGTCGCCGTCTTCGGCGACTCCGCCGGCACGCGGTGGTCGAAGATGATGGCCACGCGCGACGGGTCCCAGATGCGCGGCTCGCGCCCCGTCCCCTGGAAGATCTCGTGGAACTGGTTGATGACGAGCGCGGCGTTCTCGTGGCTCATCACCAGGTCGGCGGCGGGTTCCACCACGTCACCGGCCGACACCTCGGCGCGGCCGCTGGCCCGCGCCAGGATCTTCTCGACGAGGGTCATGCCCATCAGACGACCCCCTTCGCCCGGAGCGCCGTCAGCTGCGCGGGCGTGTAGCCGATCCCGCCCAGGATAGCGTCGGTGTCGGCGCCGAGGCGCGGCGGCGGCGTCTCGACCCGGCCCGGCGCCTTCTCGAACAGCGCGGTGCAGTTGAACAGCGTCAGCTCGCCGATCCCCTCGGCGGCGATGGTGGTGAGCGTCCCGCGGTGCCGCACCTGCGGCTGCGTCAGCGCGGCCTCGAGGTTCAGGATGGCGCCGGAGGGCACCCCCTTCGCGTTCAGCCGCTCGACCCACTCATCCGTCGTGCGCTCCTTCAGCTTCGCCTCCAGGAGCGGCGTCAGTTCGCGCCGATGCTTCTTCCGCGCGTCGCGCTTCTGGAAGCGCGGGTCGGTCTTCAACTCCGGCACGCCCAGCTCGTCGGCGACGGCCTCCCACTGCTCCTGC
>CAYLJK010000308.1:0-3505 GCA_964383975.1 uncultured Gemmatimonadales bacterium
GGCGGCGTGAACTCCGGGTCCGCGGCGGCGGCCGCCTCGAACGCCCCCGCGGCCAGGGACTCGGGCGATGACACCGAGGGGTACAGGTGGTTACCGACCTCGCCCCGCGCCGTCAGCGCCTCGGCCCAGGCGGGGGCCTCGCGAACCGTGCTGTCGAACCACGCCAGCGCGCTGTCCGCTCGGCCGTGCACGTAGGCGAGGATGCCGCGCGCCAGCAGCCCATAGCGGTGCGGCAGCAGCGAATCGCGCAAGACCGCATAGGCCGCGAGCGCGCCGGCCTCGGGCAGCCGCTCCTCCCAGCTCGCGGCCTGGGCCCCCTTGACGGCGGCCAGGACGAGCTCGGAGTCGAGCGCCACGGCGCGCTCGTACAGCCGCAGGGCCTGGGCGAACCGCATGGACCGGTAGGCGCGCTCGCCCTGGAGCCAGAGCGCGACGGCGCCGGCCTGCCGGTCCGCGAGGATGGCGAGATCCACCTGCCGGCCGGGGTCCAGCAGGCGCGGCAGCAGCGCCCGGACGGCCGCCAGCCCGAGCCGATAGGGTGGCACGAGCGAAGCACCGGCGACGGTCTGCTGGGCGACATCGGAGTCGGCCGCCGCGTCGTAGAGGCGAAGGACCACGGCTACCGAGTCGCCCACGGCGCGCACGGCTCCGTCGATGAACCAGCGCGCACCCATGCGGCGCGTGGCGCCGCGGGCGCTGCGCAGCGTGAGAAGGCGGGCGTCGGCGCGCTGCGCCGCCGACAGCCCGCGCCAGCCGTCGAGTCCGCGGAGCGGCTCGGCGTGCTCCAGCGCGCTCTGGACTGCGAGCGCCACATCGTAGCCGGCACCGCTGTCGGCGTCGGCGAGGCCCCGTTCGAGCAGGGGGAAGACGACGACCTTGTACGGATCGGCGGTCCGCGGCTCCGGCCCGATGACGAACCAGACCGTGACGGAGACGAGCGCCAGCATCGCGAGCGCCGCGGCCCACGCCCGGCGGCGGTGCACCGGTCGCGCGCGGAACGGCACGCCCGGCACCGTGAGCGCGGTGACCAGCGCGGAGACCGTGTCGAATCGGTCGGCGGGCACTTTGCTGAGCGCGCGCTCGACCGCGGCCACGACGTGCTCCGGGACCCCCGGGCGCACGACCGAGATGGACGGCGGGCGCTCGTGCGCGTGCCGCGCGAGGACCGCCTGGGCGGACGGCCCGGCGAAGGGCGGCTCGCCGACGAGCATCTCATAGATGACGCAGCCCAGCGCATACTCGTCAGCGCGTCCGTCGAGACGGGCCTCGCCCCCGGCCTGCTCGGGGCTCATGTAGGCCGGGGTGCCGAGCACGAGCCCGCTCGACGTCACGCGTTCGCCGCCCGCCTCGAGCACCGCCCGCGCGATCCCGAAGTCGGTGACGACCGCGTGCCCCGACGACAGCAGGATGTTCTCGGGCTTGATGTCGCGGTGCACGATGCCCTTCTCGTGCGCGTAGGCGAGCGCGTCGCCGACCTCGGCGGCGATGCGCGTCGTCTCCTCGAGCGTGAGCGGGCCTGCGCGCACAAGGCGGTCGCGGAGCGACTCGCCCTCGACGAGCGGCATCACGTAGTACGGCAGGCCCCCGGCCTCACCGGAGTCGAGCACCGGGAGGATGTGCGGGTGCTGGAGCCGCGAGCCGATCTCGATCTCGCGCAGGAACCGCCCGGGGCCCACCAGCGTGGCCAGCTCCGGGCGGAGCACCTTGATCGCGACGGAGCGGTGATGGCGCTCGTCCCGCGCCTGGAAGACCACCGCCATCCCTCCCGAGCCCAGCTCGCGCTCGACGGCATACCGCCCGGCGAGCGTGGTGCGGAGGGACTCGATCCCGAGGGCCAGGGCGAGGTCGCTCATGGCGACGTGAGGACGAGGCGTCCGATGGTCACCGGCTCGCGCGAGGTCACGCCCACGCGGTGGATGCCGAGCAGCCAGCAGGCGCCGGCCGGCACGGTGACGCTGGTCCGCTCCGGCTTCGCGCTGGTCGCACCGTCCGGGTTCCCCACCACGCCCGGCGCCGCGCACGGGCGCCAGCGCAGGTCGAGGTCGGCGCGCGTGTCCCACTGGAGCGTCGCCGTGAGCGCGAGCGGAGCCGCGGGTGCGAAGCGGACGTAGTCGACGGAGTCCGCGGGTCCCGCGGTCCCGAGGGCGAACGCCCAGACGTGCGAGCCCAGGGGCAGCGCGGCGAGGTTCGGCCCCGTCGCCGGCGTGTGCGTGGTGTACCGGAGCGAGACGATGTCGAGCACCGAACGGTGCGCCGTCCCCACGCCGGCCGGCCCGACCCCTTGGTTGCGGACCACGACCGCGTAGGTCCCCGGCCGGCCGACGGCGCGGAACGTGAGATGCCCGCCGCCCGGGACCGGCTGGGCCGGGCCGACCTGGACGGAATCGCCGAAGGGGGCGCCGCGGAGCGAGACGGTCTCGTCTCCGTCCCACACCAGGCCCGGTGCGGCGGTCACGCGCACCGAGTCGAGGAAGCCCACGGTCGAGTCGGACAGGCTTCCGGTGAAGCCCGGCAGGTCGGCCGCGAGGGCGGCCTCGACGGCGAGCAGCACCGGCTGGGGGAGCAGGGCTGTGCCCGTCGCATGGTCGGCAAGGACAGCCTGGAGGGAGTCCGCCGCACCGGCCTGCCCGATGTCGCCGAGCGACGTGGCAGCGCGTTCGCGATACAGGTTGAGGTAGTTCGCGAGGTGTCGCGCGATCCACGGCCCGCGGCCCACGGGCAGACCGCGCAGCCGCGTCCACTGCGCGTCGAGCTGGCGCCGCACGTTCTCCACCCTCGCCGGCGCCGGCCCGAAGCGCAGAGCATCGGCGAGCGCCGGGACCGCCCTGCTGCCGAGGTTCTGGACGGCCTGCCGCTCCCCGGCGACGCAGTCGTCGCAGAGCAGCCACGCCTGGATCGCGAGCTGTTCCTCGCGTGACAGCCCACCGCACGCCTGGAGCAGCCCGAGGAGGAACGCGGCGCACCACCGCCGCAGGCGTCGCGTCGGCGGCCGTTTCACCACGGGCCGCAGATCCAGTCGTCGGGCCGTTCCCAGCCGGGCGGCGGCGTGCGCGGATGAGGCAGGGACGGGCATGCGCCCGCCGTCTGGTTGGGGTCCGCGCGGTCCTGGTTGCGGCACCGATAGCGGGGCTCGGTCGCCGCCCGCATGCCCGCCATGTTGATGTACGAGGAATCGTCGGCGACGACGCGGAACGCCTGGCCGAGGGAGAGGAACTCGCGACTCTGGGCGTGGCCCTCGTCCGGGAAGCTCCACATCACGTTCGCCTTGTCGAACCCGCCGACACAGTTGTCGTGGCCGAAGTACGGCTGGCGGAGACTCAGGACGTGCCCCAGCTCGTGGGCGAGCGTCGTGGTGTGTGCGTCGTGGCGCACGAAGATCACGCGGGCCGCGCGTCCCGGCTGCCCGCTCGGCTCGCAGGCCCACCCAACTTGGCGGTGCCCCCGGAACACGAACCCATCCACGTATAAGCCGTGTACCCCGGTGCGCGGGGCGAAACCCCCGACC
>CAYLJK010000309.1:0-3504 GCA_964383975.1 uncultured Gemmatimonadales bacterium
GCGCCACTACGGAGGCCCACTCGCGCTGTTTCGACTCGGCAGGTTCGTTCGAACGACCATCCTGAAGGACGATCCTGGGCCGCGGAAGGTCGTGCCGATGCCGGGCAGGACGATCATGCAACAGGGCGACCTCATCCTGGAGAAGATCGACGCACTCCCGCCTGATGCAGTTCCGGTCGATGTTGAGAGGCGACCGGACGGAGGTATCGACCTGGGAGGTGGGCATGTCCTCTACCCGGAGCGCAAGGACGAACAATGATGCAGAGCGCTGCCCAACAACAGCATGCAGCGGACGGCGCGCCGCGCCGCCGCTGATGCTGAGCGTTGGCTTGACGGGTTGGAGGCTGAATGACAAAGCAGGATCTCCTACGCCTCCTTCGCTTCTACCTCGCCTGCGTCGAGGCGGAGGACCGGCGGTCGCTGACCAAGAAGCTGTCCGCCCTGCACCACTCCCTGGTCTCGCCGTGGGACGAAGAGGAGCTGCTTTTCCATTCCGAGGCATCTGAGGTCGTCTTCGAGGCAAGTCTAAGCTCGGACCAGAAAGTCTTGCTGGGCGGACTCGCCCTTGCGGGAGGCGTGGAGCGTTTTTTCTACGGCTATCCGATCTTTCTCGATGAGGAGGGTTTTCTCTCCCCGCTCTTCGTCGCAGAGGTTAACGTAGAGCACCGCGGGGGGCACCGCTTCGCAGTGCGCCCAGCGGACGCCGGGGAACTTCAGGTCAACCATCACGTGTTCCGGCGCCAGCATGCACAGCCTGAGGAGTTGCGTGCGATCCAGGAGGAACTGGAAGGGGATTACGGATCGTTCACCGACCGACTCCGAATGGCCTTCAAGATGCTAGGCGTGCCTGCGCCCGACCTCTCCCCGGATCGCTTGGAACCCTATCCAAGGAGCGACTCGCCACGCAACCGCTGGGTCAATAGGCCAATCCTGTTCAAGAGCGAGCGGAGCGCGTATACCCACCACCTCCGGCGCGAGCTGGAGGCGTTCACTCAGTATCCGGGCCTGTCCAACTCCCTCGGTGCAACGGCAGCGGGAATACTCGCCGGTATATCGCCACCGCTCTCAGGGAGCGCGGCTGGAGAAGCTTCATCGTTGCCTGCTCTCCTTCAGGTGCTGCCGCTCAACCGAGGCCAGGAGGAAGCGGCGCGGGCAGGTCTTCAAGACGCCCTCACTGTCGTCACCGGGCCGCCCGGAACAGGCAAGTCACAGGTTGTCGTCGACCTGCTCGCCAGTTGCGCCCTCGCCGGGCGACCAGTGCTATTCGCCAGCAAGAACAACAAAGCGGTCGATGTTGTCCGTGACCGGCTACGCCAGATCCTTGGCGAAGAGCGGGACTGGACGCTCCGCCTCGGCAGCCGAAACGCCATGGACAAGTTGCGTCAAGAGATGAGCACGCGGCTCAGCGCGCTTCGGCCTGAGGCCGTGCCAGCGGCCCCCGCGCCGAAGCTTCTTCACGAACTCGACGAGGATGTGGCGGCAGCGCGCCGCCGAATTGAGAACCTCGAGTGTGCCGTGGTGAAGTACGCGGGGCTGGAGCGGGACCGGCGTGTCGCCGAAGGCCTGGTGGAACAGGCCTGGGTAGATTCGTGGGCCCAGGCACCCGGCTGTTCGCCGGACCAATCCCGTGTTGAGCGGCTAATGGCGACTGCCGAGGCGCTCGCGGGGAAACGCCCCGCTGGACTCTGGCTCAAGCTGAAGCGGGCGTTTTTCCCGGCTGCTCTCCGCCGGAAGCTGGGCGCCGAACTCGCGTTTCTTACGGCACAGCTCCCTGAGAAGGTCCGGGCGGATCTGCTCGCGGCCACCGACTTGCCGGGTATGGGTGTGTTCACCATGCTCGCGGACGCCTGCGGCAAGCTCGCCCGCTTGGCACGCTGGCTAGCGGCCGAGGGTCGGTGCGCCCGGGCTCTCGAGGCACTCACTGCGGAGGAACCGACCTATGTCCTTGCTGAGCGCCTGGACGATCTCCAGCGCCAGCGGGCCGAACTCGCCCGCGATCAATTCCGAGCGGCGTGGACGGCACGCCTCGCACCTCGGGCGGCACTAGTCCGGTACGCGCTCGACCGGTACTTCGACCTATCCACACGGCTGCGGCAGACCTGCGGCAGCACGTTCTTCCAAGTTCTTGAAAAGTTCAAGGGCGCAGTCCAATCCTTGGGTGCCGATCTTCCGGTCTGGGTGGTGACCAACCTATCTGTACGGAACGCCCTCCCGCTTGAGCCAGCTCTATTCGACTTGGTGATTGTTGACGAGGCGAGTCAGTGTGACATCCCGTCCGCGCTGCCGCTGCTGTTTAGGGCGCGCCGCGCCCTCATTATCGGCGATCCGCGCCAACTACGTCATATCAGCACCCTTTCCACTTCGGAAGAGGAGATCCTGGCAGCACAGCACGAGGTCGGACACCTCGTCGGAGCGTGGTCCTACAATCAACGATCACTTTACGCGGTCGCGGAGGGAACCCTCATCGAGCACGGTGGGCAACCGATCCTTCTCGCCGAACACTACAGATCCCACCCGGAGATCATCGAGTTTTCCAACCGCGCGTTTTACCAGGGCCAACTCATCCTGCGTACGCCTCTTGAGAAACTGCGTTCGACGCTGCAAGGCGAGCGGCTCGGGGTCTTCTGGCACGATGTTCCCGGCACCGTGCCCCACTCGTCGCGAAGCGCCGTTAACGAAGTGGAGCTACGGGCTGTTGTCGCTCTTCTTGATGAATGGGCACGGACGGGATTCCTGCTGCGTAACGGGCTCGGTTTCGGGATCGTCACGCCATTCCGGCTCCAGATGGAACGACTAGAGGAGGCCGTACGCGGACGGCCGTGGTGGGACCGGGTGAAAGGTCGGCTCACCGTCGGGACCGCGCACCGCTTCCAGGGCGACGAGCGGGACGTGATGATCTTCTCTCCGGTCGTGGCAAGCGGGATGCTTCCCCGCCTATCGCGTTGGGTAGCCGAAACCGACCAACTGCTCAATGTGGCCATCACGCGCGCACGAGGCGCGCTCCACGTCGTTGGTGATCGCCGCGCCTGCCTCGCGGCAGGCGGGGTTCTGGGCGAGTTCGCTGCTAACGTCGGCTCGGGTGCGCCAGGGCCTGGAACCCCACCGCTTTATGAATCGCCGGCTGAGGCGCGCATGGCTGAGCTCCTCGCGGAAGCTGGGCTCTGGTACGCGGCGCAACAGATAATCGGCCGCCACCGCCTCGATTTCCTAGTTGTCACGCCTTGTGGCGGTCGATACAACATTGAGGTCGATGGGAGACAGCACCTGACGGACGACGCAGTCCGTAGCGACGAGATCCGCGACGCATCCGTTACCGCAGCACGGATCCGGGTACTGCGGGTCAGTGCGCGACAAGTCTTTGCTCAGGAGGAACCACTGCGCGCCATGCTGCGACGCCTCGTCTGAGCTGAATCTTCGCGAGAGCCGTGGCGGCAGAGGCGCTGCGCAAGCCAACAACAGCATGCAGCGGACGGCGCTTCGCGCCGCCGCTGATGCTGAGCGTTA
>CAYLJK010000310.1:0-3464 GCA_964383975.1 uncultured Gemmatimonadales bacterium
CACGGCGCGCGCGCTGTCGGCCGGGCGCGCGGCGAGGTACTGCACCAGGTCCTGGTCGGCCCGCACGCCCTGGGCTTCGAGGAGCCGCTGGACCATCACCTCGCGCATCGCACGGTCGGGCGGGGCCAGCTCCACGACCAGCCCGCCCTCGAACCGCGTGACGAGGCGCGGCGCCACCCCCTCCAGCGCGGCCGGGGGCCGGTCGGCCGCGAAGACCAGCTGCTTCTCGGCCTCGGCGAAGGCGTTGAACAGGTTGAACAGCTCGTCCTGGGTCTGCTCCTTCCCCGCGACCAGTTGGACGTCGTCGAGGAGGAACACGTCGGCGCGCCGGTAGCGGCGGCGCCACCACTCGATCTTCCCCGCCTCGATCGCCGAGAGCAGATCCTCGATGAACGCCTGCGCCGAGAGGCAGGCGACGGTACGCGGCGGCGGTCCGGCCTGGAGCGCGTTGCCGATCGCGTGGAGCAGGTGGGTCTTCCCCACCCCGCTGGCGCCTGCGAGGAAGAGCGGGTTGTACCGGCGTCCCGGCTCGCGCGTCGTCAGTTGCGCGGCGCGCACCACCGCCTCGTTCGCGGCGCCGCGCACGTACCCCTCGAGGGAATACGACGGCGAGGGGGCGGGCGGCGGGACGAGGCCGTCCTGGAGGCGCTTGACGAACGCCCGGGCCTCCTCGACCTGGTCCGGGTCCCGGAAGCGCAGGTGTCCGGCCGCGGCCGGGTCGAGCGAGGTGCACTCCGCGGCGAGCGCCCGCAGCGTCTCGACGTCGGCGGCGAACCGCTCGAGGATCGCGTCCACGTCGGGGAGCGCCTCCTGCGAAAGCAGCGCCTCGAGCCGCGCCGTGCGGAAGCCCTCGCCCTGCCACCGGATCACCGCCTCGCCCACCTTGTGCCGCCACGCGTCCACCGACTGCGCGACGGTGCGGGAGACGGCCGTGAGGAAGGCGGCGAACTCGTCCGCGGGCGGTGCGGGGGCCGGCGACGCCGGCGCCGGGGCGGGCGTGGCCGGGGCCGCCGCGGGCGTCGGTTCCTCCTCCACCAGCAGCGCCCGCGCGCCCGCCGGGGTGAGTGGGGCCTCGCTCACCGCCTGGAAGGCGATAAGCCGGTTCACCTGTCCGACCAGCTCCCGCACGTTCGACGCGCCGATCTCGGCGACGGTCTCGAGCACGCCGGCCCCGAAGGCCGTGCCACGCTCCTCGGTCTTGCGCCGCAGGATCGCCAGTCGGGTCTCGTAGTCGGGCGGGGCGAGGTCCACCAGCAGTCCGCCGGAGAGCCGGGTGATGAGCCGTTCGTCGAGCGACTCGATCTCCGCGGGCGGCCGGTCCGACGTGAGCATCAGCTGGCGCCCGGCGGCGGCCATCGTCTCCGAGAGGCGCAGCAGTTCCTGCTGCATCTCGCGGTGCTTCGCAAGGAACTGCACGTCGTCGAGCAGCAGCAACCCCACGTCCCCGACGGTGCGGCGGAACGCCTCGGCCTGCCCGCCCGCGACCGCCGCATGGTACTGCTCGACAAACTCCTCGAGTGTGAGGTAGAGCACCTGGGCCGCCGCCCCCGACTCGCGCGCGGCGAACCCCGCGGCGTGGAGGAGGTGGGTCTTGCCGAGCCCGGAGCCGCCGTAGATGAACAGCGGGTTGTACACCGCGCCCGGCGAGGCGGCGACGGTCTGCGCGGCCGTGGCCGCGAGCCGGTTGCTCGGGCCGACGACGAACGTCTCGAACCGGTAGCGCGGGTTCAGGTCCACGTCACCGCCGCGCCGCCGCGCCCTCGCTCAGTTTCCGCAGCACCTCGGCGCTGATCGCCTTCAGCGTCTCGAAGACGCCCTGGCCATGCAGGGCGTCGGCCGCGAACGACGGCAGGCCGCGGAAGTTCAGGGCGTCGTCCAGCTCCTCCGGCGAGAGCACCAGCTCGCGCGGGAGGTCCTGCTTGTTGTACTGGAGCACCATCGGCAGCGTGCGCAGGTCGGTCCCGTGCTCCAGCACGTTGGCGTGCAGGTTCTGGAGGCTCTCGATGTTCTCGTCCAACTGGCGCACCTGGCTGTCGGCGACGAACACCACGCCGTCCGCCCCCTGCAGCACCAGCTTCCGCGTCGCGTTGTAGTACACCTGCCCGGGCACCGTGTAGAGCTGGAACTTGGTCGTGAACCCCGAGATCGAGCCCAGGTCGATCGGCAGGAAGTCGAAAAACAGGGTGCGGTCGGTCTGGGTCGCCAGCGACACCATGCGCCCGCGCCGCGACTCCGGCACCTGCCCGTAGATGTATTGCAGGTTGGTCGTCTTTCCGGACCGACCCGGTCCGTAGTAGACGATCTTGCACGTGATCTCGCGTGTCGTGAAGTTCACGAGCGACATCGCGTCACCGCCGGAAGAGGGAAGCGAGCGAGCTGTTCAGCTCGGTCTCGAAGTCCGCTGCCAGGATCGGCTGCCGCGGCTGGTCGGCTGGGGCCGCCTGCCGCAGCGCCGCCACGAACTCGTCGTAGAACACCTGCACCAGCCCGATGGACGTCTCCCGGCCGAACACCGTGAGCACAATCAGCCGCCCGCGCGGGGTCTCGCAGCCGGCCAGGTGGATGCCGTGGCGCTGGCCCGCGTGGTAAAGCGCGGCGAACCCGGCCTCCCCCACCTGCTGCGCGAGCGCCCCCGACGAGGCCATGATGGCGGCCCCGAGCGCGGACGCCGCCATGAGGTCCACCGCGCGGCCGAAGCCGTGCTGGGCCAGCACCTGCCCCGCCGGCGTCATGACGACCACCAGTCGGGCGCTCGCCTGGGCGACGTAGCGCTGGAGCGGCGCCTCGGTCCAGGACTCGACGACGGTGGTCGTCGTCACAGGGCGGACTCCGCCACGCGCAGCATCTCCAGCCGTGCGAGCCCCACGTTCACCCCGGCGCCCGCGACGGCCGCCACCAGCAGATCCGCGCCGTCGGCGACCAGGAGGACGCCGTTCTCCGCCTGCATCTGCACGAACCGCACGCGTCCGGCGCCGGTCGCCGCCGCGGCGCCGCTCGCCTTGCGCGCCAGCGAGGCGGCGAACGCCGCGAGGGCCTTCCCGTTCACGTCCTCCATCAGGACCTGCGCCACCGGGAGCCCGTCGTCCGCGGCCACGAGCATCGAGCCGCGCACGCCGCGCACCCGGGAGATGCGGTCGAGCGCCCGAAGTAGCCGGTCGCTCATATGCCGACCCCTTGGAGCCACCGCTCCGCGGCCGCGCGCGCCTTCTCGGCGATGCGCAGCGCCAGCCCCACCGGCGTGCTGCGCTCCCGCCGTACCATCACGAGCGCGTCCGCCGCGACCGGCGCGAGCACCACGTTGCCCGTCTCCGCCTCGGCCACGATGGTGGTCCATGACCCCAGGCCGAGGTAGCCGGCCGTTCGCGCGGCTTACCCCGACACCCCCGCGAGCGCCGCCGCGGCCAGTTCGGAGACGTCGGCCCCGTCCGCCGCGCGGAGGCCGCCCGCGACCACGCGTCCGCGCG
>CAYLJK010000311.1:0-3459 GCA_964383975.1 uncultured Gemmatimonadales bacterium
CCGCCAGCAGTTCGGCCGGTGTCGCCGTGCGGTCGTCCGCGCGGGTGGCGAGCGCGCGCGCCAGCGCGCCCTCCACGTGCGACGGCAGCGCCCCGAGCACGGCGCGATGCGCGGCCGGCGCCTCGAGCAGCCGCCCCTGCCGCACCGATTCCTCGGACGGCCAGTGCCCGGGCGTCTCGCCGACGAGCATCTCGTAGACGACCACCGCCAGGCTGTACACGTCCGTCCGCGCGTCCAGTTCCGTGAGTCCCACCGCCTGCTCCGGGCTCATGTACCCGGGCGTGCCGACCGGGAAGCCGGTGCGGGTGAGCGGCGCGCCCCCGGCGGTGCTCACCGCCTTGGCGATCCCGAAGTCGGCGACGACGGGATGACCCTGCGCGAAGAGGATGTTCTCGGGCTTGATGTCGCGATGGACCACGCCCATCCGGTGGGCGTAGCCGAGGGCGTCGGCCATGGGTCCCGCGACGGCCAGCGCCCGGCCCGGCGGGAGTCGCGGCCCGCGTTCCAGCTCCTGCCGCAGCGAGCCGCCCTCGATGTACGGCATGACGTAGTAGAGGAAGCCGGCCGCCTCGCCCGAATCGTGCAGGGCGAGGATATGCGGATGCACGAGGCGCGCCGCGATCTCGATCTCCTTGAGGAACCGCTCGGCGCCCAGCGTGGCCGCCAGGTCCGGCCGCAGCACCTTGACGGCCACGTCCCGGGGATGCCGGCGATCGCGCGCCCGGTACACGGTGGCCATCCCGCCCCGGCCGAGCACGTGATGGAGCTCGAACCGGTCGCCCAGCGCGGCCAGCAGAGTCTCGGGGATCGGGGTGTCGGCCATGGAGGCTAGGACGGGGGCCTGAAGCCCGGTTGAGCGGGCGCCGGCGCGCCGCGCGCCGGTGCGGCCGCGCGGCCGTGCCCGCGCTCTCCACCCCCCGTTCTCACCGCCGGAGCACCGCCGGCAGCGCCGTCGTCAGCGGCGGCACGTACGTGATCAGCAGCACCCCCACCGCGAACACCAGCAGCATCGGCACGACCGCGCGCGCGACCGCGGCGACCGGCTGCTTGAAGCGCAGCGACGCGAGGAAGAGGTTCACGCCGACGGGCGGCGTCAGGTAGCCCAGCTCCAGGTTGGCGAGGAAGATGATGCCGAGGTGGACCGGCGCGACGCCGAACGCCTGCCCCAGCGGCACGATGAGCGGCACGACGATGACGATCGCCGAGTAGATGTCCATCAGCGCGCCGACGACGATCAGAAACCCGTTGAGGAGAAGCAGGAAGACCCACCGCGACTCGACCGTGCCGGTCACCCACGTCACCGCCCGGGCGGGGACCTCGGCGAACGCCAGGTAGTTGGTGAAGCCGAGGGCGACGCCGAGGATCAGCAGCACGCCGCCGACGAGCACGCCCGACTCCGCCGTCACACGCGGCCCGTCCCGCACGATCCGCAGGTCGCGGTACAGCAGCGTCTCGACGACGAACGTGTAGCACGCCGTCGCGGCGGCGGCCTCGACGGGGGTCGCCAGGCCGCTGAACAGCGCGCCCAGCGCGACGACCGGCGTGAGCAGCTCCCACTTGGCGTCCCACGCGGCGCGCCACGCCTCGCGGGCGTCGAACGCCGGCCGGGCCGCGCCGCTGCGGGGGGCCTGGCTGATCCCCCAGATCGCCGTCAGGACGATGAGCAGCATCCCCGGCCCGATGCCGCCGAGGAACATGTCGCGCAGGTCCACGCCGGCGATGACGCCGTAGAAGATGAGCGGGAGGCACGGCGGCAGCAGCAGGCCGAGCGACCCGCTGGCCGTGAGGAGGCCGAGCGCGGTACGCTCCCGGTACCCGGCGGCGAGCAGCACCGGCATCAGCAGGCCGCCGAGTGCGAGGATCGTCACGCCGGAGGCGCCGGTGAACGCCGTGAAGAAGGCGCACACCGCCGCCACGAGGATCGCCGGCCCGCCGCGCAGCGCCCCCACGAGCGCCTGGAAGACCCGCACCAGCCGCCGCGACGCGCCGCCCTCGGCGAGGAAGTAGCCGGCCAGGGTGAAAAGCGGCACCGTGGGAAGCGTCGGGTTCGTGACAAGGCCGTAGTGGTCCACGGTGAGCGACGCGATCGGCGAGGCGTCCCGCCAGAAGAAGAGGAGACCGGCTCCCCCCAGGACCGTGAAGATCGGCGCGCCGACCACCGCCGCCGCGAGCAGGCCCACGAACAGCGGCACGAGGAGGGCCCCCCGCGCCTCGGGCGGGAGGAAGGCGCTGAGGGTGAGAATCCCTGCCGCCAGCGCCGCGGCGGCGCCGCGTCCGGCCCAGGCCGGCGCCGAGCGCCACAGGATCCGCAACGCGATCGCGGCGAACCCGGCGGGGAGCGCGAGCTGTACGACCCACAGCGGCACGCCGTAGGCGAGGATCCGGCCCACGCTGCGCTCGCTCGCGACGAACGTCGTCGCGGCGACTCCGAGCAGGACCGTGATCGCGGCGGCCACGCCGGAGCCGAAGATGCGGGTGACGCCCCGCCAGCGCCCGCGCGCCAGGAACTCCCCGGTGCCCAGCGCGAGCAGGCGGCCATCGCGGGCGGCGATCGCGCCGCCGGCCATGCCGACGACGAGGGTCAGATGCTGGACGATGGCGGTCTGCGCGCTGATCCCGGTGTGGAACAGCTTGCGCAGCACGGCTTCGACGATGGGGAGCAGCGCCATCGCCGCGAGCGCCAGCGCGAGGACCAGCTCCTCGAGGGCCGCGAAGCGCCCGCTCCAGCCCCCGCGCGGCCCGCCCGCCTCGGCCTCCGCGGTCCCGGTCACCGCGGCTGGCCGGGCCGCGCGCGGACCTCCGACAGGACGCGCATCACCTCGTCGAACTGCTCGGCCGGCACCATGCTCCCGCGGATGCGCGGGTAGAGCCGCTCGGCCATCGTCCGCCACTCCGCCTCCTCGGCCGGCGTGAGCGTGCGCACCGCCAGGCCGCGGCGCTGCATCGCCCCCACCGCGGAATCCGCCTCCAGCCGGCCGCGCGCCTCGAACTGCCGGCCGGCCGCCACCGCCGCGGCGAGCGCCGCCTCGCGGGCCTCGGGCGACAGCGCCTCCCACGCGCTCCGCGTCATCACCATGCCGCCCACCAGCGGCGCCCAGTGCACCGCGGTCATGTTCCGCGCTACGGTGTAGAGCTGCATCGAGAGGGCGTAGTAGGGAATCGTGGGGACGGCGTCCACGATCCCGGTCTGGAGCGAGGTCAGCACGTCGGCCCACTCGAGCGAGACCGGGGTGAATCCCTCGGAGCGCATGAGGTCGGCGTGCGCGTTGTCCCCCGCCGTGACGAAGACCTTCAGCCGCCGCAGGTCGTCGGGCCGCGCCACCGGCGACCGCGAGAACCAGTGCACCCACCCGGCGTCCGCCCAGAACAGCAGCACGAACCCGCGGTCCAGCAGGCGCTGCTCCAGCATCGGCCGGAGCCGCTCCCGCACCTGCTCCGCCTCCTCGAGCGAGCGGTAGA
>CAYLJK010000312.1:0-3456 GCA_964383975.1 uncultured Gemmatimonadales bacterium
GGCCCGCATCCGCGAACGACAGGGCGAGGTTCGAGGCGACGAACGACTTCCCGTCGCCCGGGCCGGGGCTCGTGACGACCGTGACGAGCGGGCCCGCGGTGCCGAAGGCGTGCACGAGGTTGAGGCGGATGGTGCGCAGCGCCTCCACGACCATCGCCGTGTCGTCGCTCTTCTTCCCGGTGCCGCGCTTGAGCCGCGGCACCGCCCCGAGGATGGGCAGCCCCATCTCGAAGCTGATCTGCTCCATGTAGCGGACCCGGCGGTCGAACCGGTCGAGCAGGATCGCGAGCCCGACCCCCGCCCCCAGGCCGCCGAGCAAGCCGCCGACGATGAGCATGATCGCCCGGTTGGCCAGCGGCTTCTCGGGCGCCGTGGCCCGGTCGAGGATGCGCAGGTCCGGGATCGAGGAGACCTCGGCGAGCCGGGCCTCCTCGTAACGCTGCTGGAGCGTCGTGTAGAGGTTCGACGCGATCGCCACGTCGCGCTGGAGCCGCGCTTCCTCGATGACGCGCGGCGGGATCTGCTGGAGTTCCCGCCCCGCCGAGCCGATTCGGGTGTCGAGTTCCCGCTCCCGCGCCAGCAACTGCGACTGGAGCTGCCGGGTCAGCGCCGGGAGCGTCTGCCGCCGCAACTCCGCGATCTCCGACTCGAGACGCTGGAGCGGCGGATGCTCGCTCGTGAACTGCTGGCGCAGGGCCCGGGCTTCCGCCTCCTTGTTCCGCAGGTCGGCGAGCGCCTGCGTCAGGTCGGCCGCCTCGCGCGCGGAGGGAATGGCCTCCAGCGCCATCGCGCTCGCGCCGGAATCGCCGGACTGCGCCAGGACCCGGTCGAGCGCCTGCCGGTCCTGCTGCAACCCGTCCCGGGTGACGCGGAGATCGAAGTACTGGCGGAACACCGGGTCCCGCGTCTGCTCCAATCCGGCGGCGACGGGCGCGGACTGGTCCGACGGCAGGGTGATGGTGCGGACCCGGAAGTTCTCGAGGTCCGTCTCCGCCCGCCGGAGGTCGCCGTAGGACGAGGCCAGCTGCTCCCGCAGGATGCGCGTCAGCTCGCCCAGCTTGTCGCGCTTGAGGCTCGCCGCCACCTCGACGTAGCGGTCCGCGATGGCGTTGACGGTCTGCGCGGCCACGACCGGATCCGCGTTGACCAGCTCGAGCCGCATGAACGTTCCCTGCTGGGGGAGCCGCGTCCGCACGGCGGCGTTGAGCCGCAGCGCGGCCTCGCGCGGCGTTCGCACCCGGAAGCGGAGCTTCCGCTTCGGGCGGAACGCCGAGGTCGGCGGCACCCATTCGAACCCCGCCGAGTTCCCCACCGAGTCCCCCGCGCTGCCGCGCTGGATCTCGACGCCGCGGCCGAGCAGGACCCAGCTCCGGCCGTCGTCCGACACCCGCAACTCGAACGCTCCCGGGAGGAACCGTTCCTTCAGGTGGAAGCCGCGGAATGCCGTCGAGTCCCGCCGGTCGCGCAGCTCCAGGTAGAGCCGCTCGCGGCGCACCACCTCGTCGAGCACCACGAACGAGCGGAGCAGGTCCGTCCACGACGACCAGTCGAGCAGCTGCTCCTGCTGGATCGGCCCCCGGTCGGTGCGGCTGTCACGGCGCGCGATCTCGATCCAGATCGTGGCCTGCGCGATGTACTGCTTGGGCGCGTAGCGCGCGAGGACGATCCCGGCACCGAGACCAAGGATCGCGAGCAACGCCAGCAGCCACTTGTGCCGCAGCACCGCCGCCACGTAGCGGCGGTAGTTGACCGGCTGGTCCTCGTCGCTCCCGCCGGCGGCGCTCATCGTCCACGGCGACGGGGGCGGCACCTCGGAGGCGGGCACGATGGATGTGCCGCCGGAGAGGCGTGGGGGCTGGTCGTAGGGGGGGCCTGACATCGGCGGTAATCTAGCGCCGGGGTGCATGCGGATGCACAGCCCGGCCTCCCACCGTTGCGCCGGCGCCATACCCGTGCTATCTCCATGCGGATCAATATGAGACACCCATGACGACCCCCGTCCCGGCCGCGCCGCCCTCCGGCGATGGCGCGCTCGTTCCTCGCGAGGAGCGCAGCGGCATCGCCATCCTGGTCGTTGATGACGAGCGCACGCTCCGCGAGAGCTGCCGGATGGTCCTCGAGGCCGAGGGGTACCGCGTCGAGGTGGCGAGCCGCGGCCCGGAGGCCCAGCAGATGTTGGCGCGGCGGACCTACGACATCGTCCTGACGGACCTCTATCTCTCCGACGTCACGGGGATGGACCTGATCCGCGCGGCGCACGAATCGCGCACGGAGACGATCGTCATCGTGATGACCGGGAATCCGTCGGTGGCCTCGAACGTCGAGGCGCTGCGGGCGGGGGCGTGGGACTACCTCCCCAAGCCGTTCTCCGCGACCCACCTCCAGATCCTGGTCGGCCGCGCCGCGCACGCCATCATGGTGGCGCGCGAGCCCGCCGCCGACATCGGCGAGGCCGAGGCGGTGGGCACCGGTGGCGAGAAGATCGCCGTGCTCGGCAACGGCCCCAGCTTCCAGCGGGCGCTGGACCTCGCGCGCAAGGTCGCGGGAACGGACGCCTCGGTCTTCATCACCGGCGAGAGCGGCACCGGCAAGGAGCTGTTCGCGCAGTTCATCCACCAGCACAGCCGGCGCCGCAGCCGCGAGATGGTCGCGATCAACTGCGCCGCGCTCCCCGAGGGGCTCCTCGAGTCCGAGATGTTCGGCCACGTGAAGGGATCCTTCACCGGCGCCGTGCGGGACAAGGCGGGGCTGCTCGAGGCGGCGAACGGGAGCAGCTTCTTCCTCGACGAGCTGACCGAGATGCCGAAGCCGATCCAGGCGAAGCTGCTGCGCGTCATCCAGGACGGCGTGGTGCGCCGCGTCGGGAGCAACACCACCAGCGCGGTGGTGAACGTCCGGTTCATCTCGGCGTCGAACCGCGATCCGGAGTCGGCGGTGCGCGAGGGCTTCCTGCGCGAGGACCTCTTCTACCGGCTGCGCGTCGTTCCCATCCACATCCCGCCGCTGCGCGAGCGGCCGGAGGACATCACCCTCCTGGCCCAGCACTTCCTCCAGACGTACTGGCGCAAGCACCGCGGCGCAGTGGCCGCCATGCCGAAGCTCGGCGAGGCCGCGACGCGCGCCCTGCGCGCGCGGCCGTGGCCGGGCAACGTCCGCGAGCTCCAGAACACCATCGAGCACGCGGTGGTGCTGCTGGAGCCCGGGCAGGAGATCCGGCCCGACGACCTCCCGTTCGGCGCTCAGGCACCGGCGCGCGCCGCGTCGGAGGGTGCGCTGATCGGCGACGACCTGCTGGAGCAGGCGTACCACACGGCCCGCGAGGAAGTCATCGCGACCTTCGAGAAGCGGTACCTCCAGGCCCTGGTCTCCCGCGCCGGCGGGAACATGTCCGAGGCGGCCCGGCTGGCCGGCGTGGACCGCACGACGCTGTACCGGCTGATGGAGCGCCACGGCATG
>CAYLJK010000313.1:0-3447 GCA_964383975.1 uncultured Gemmatimonadales bacterium
GCGCCCAGCTCGGGGCTCGCGTACGCGCCCGCATAGCCGGCGAGCGCGGCGGCAACCGGCCGATCCCGTGGGACGCGCTCGTACTCGACCGCGCGGGCGTTCGGCGCCTCCAGCACCAGCCGCTCGGGCGCGCCGGCCGTGGCGGGGACGACGCGCAACGTTCGCGCGCTGCGAGGGTAGCGAAAGCGGTCGGCGTCGAGCGGGATCAGGGCGGCCTGGCCAGCCAGGCTGTCGGTCAGTCGGCCGTCGCGCACCGCGAGGACCAGTACCTCATCGGTCCGCGGCGCGCGCCACGCGCCAGCCAGCGACGCCAGCACCGCGGCGTCCACCGCGACCGGAGGCGGGTCCGTCTCGGCGGGCGCCAGCGCCGTGCCGAGCACGCGCTCCGCGACCCGCGTGGCCAGCGCCCCGGGGTCCGCGCCGCCGCCATTGCACAGCAGCGCGACCGCCACGTCCTGGTCCGGGAACCGGAACAGCGCCGCGCGGTACCCGCCGGTTGCTCCCGTGTGCGACAGCCGTCGCACACCGCGCCACGTCCCGACGCCGACGCCGAGGCCGTACGGGAGCACCGTGCCGTCGTTAAGCACTCCCGCGCGCTCCAGCGAGTCGCGCACCGCGCCCCACGCGCCCGCGCCGCGCTGGAGTGCGGCCGCCCAGCGCAGGAAGTCGTCCACCGTGGTGAGCAGACCGCCGCTCCCGATCACGCGGGTGAACGGATGGTCGTTGCGGAAGCCGCGCGCAGCGCTCCCCCCGTACGCCGACGCGCGACCCTGCACCACCGCGCGGTGGTCCTCCCGCCAGCGCGTCGCCGTCATCCCGAGCGGCGCGAAGATGCGCTCGTGGCTGAACGCCTGGAAGGCGCGGCCGCTCGCGCGCTCGACGATGGCCGCCGCCACGACGTAGCCCGTGTTGCTGTAGAGGTAGTCCTCACCGGGATCGAAGTTCAGCTCGCGGAGCCGGGAGACGACGTCCAGCACCTCGGCGTTGGGGTGGTCCACCTCGCCAGCCGGGCGGCCCTCCGCCTCGTGCAGGAAATAGCGGTCCGGCAGGCCGCTGGTGTGCGTCAGCAGCTGGCGGATCGTGATTCGCTTCCCCAGGCCCCGGGCCTCGGGGACCCAGCGGGTGATCTCGTCGTCGAGGGTGAGCGCACCGTCCCTCGCCAGGAGCACCAGGGCCGCGGCCGTGAACTGCTTCGCCACGGAGCCGCTCTCCGAAATGGTGCCCACCGACCAGACCGTCCCGGTCTCCAGGTTGGCCATGCCGTACGCGCGCCGGATGACCGTCGCGCCGGCGCGGTCCACGCCCAGCGCGCACCCCGGCGTGGCGGTCGTCGCCCAGGCGAACGCCGAGTCGATCGCGCGCACCAGCGCGGTGTCGGCGTTCTGCGCCGAGAGCCGGCCGGCGCCCGCGATCAGGGTCCCGACCAGCAGCAGCCGTCTCACGCGCCACCCTCCCTGGGCACCGCCCGCCCGACGACGATGGTGATGTTGTCCGTGCCGCCGCCGTCGAGCGCATCCTGGAGCAGGACCTCGCACGCCTGCCGCGCGGACGTCATCGTCGCCAGCCGCTCGGCGATGCGCTCGTCGGAGACGTGCTTCGTGAGGCCGTCGCTGCACATCAGGTGCACGTTGCGCCAGTCAGCGCGCAGCCGGGTGACCACGGGCATCGTGCTCTGGCCGCCGATGCTGCTCGAGAGAACGTTGGCGAACCGCGAGCGCTCGGCCTCCGCGCGCTTGAACACGCCCTGGTCCACCAGGTCCTGCGCGACGGTCTGGTCCCGCGTCAGCTGGGTCAGGTGCCCGTCCCGGAACAGGTAGTAGCGGGAGTCGCCGACCTGGAGGATGTAGTACCACGGCCACACGCCGAGAAAGAGCGTGAGCGTGGTCGCCATGCTCCGGACGTCGGGATCGGCCTTCGCGCGCTCCACCACCGCGGCATGGGACACCATCGCCGCGTCCTGGAGCGCCGCCGTGAACCGCTCCTCCTCGGCGTCGGCGTGCTGGAAGCAATGGAGGCTCCCCACCACGTACTGCGTCGCGACCTCCAGCGCGATCCGGCTCGCCCGCTCGCCGCCCTCCCCGCCGCCGACGCCGTCCGCGATCATCGCGAGGACCGCGAGCCGCTCGTCTCCGAACGGGAGCCGGTCCTGCTCCGTCAGACTGGTCTGGACAATCCGGAGCGTGCGATGAACCGTGGCCATGAGGAAGTGGTCCTGGTTCGATCGCCGCACGAGCCCGGGATGCGTGAGCCCGTAGCGGTCGATCTCGTCGTCGCGCGGCTTGCGCTGCGACGCAACGACCGGCTCGGAGGGTGCGGTCATGGCACGCCGACTGGCATGGGGTGCCCTACGATACGGCGGCGCGCGGGCCGTCGCCAGCAGCGCCCGGGCTCAGTCCAGGAACGGGTTCTTCGCCGTCCGCGAGCGCGCAGCGGTGGAGGCATCGAGGACGCGTTGCAGCTCCTCGACGCTGAGTTCGTACGGATCGCGCTCGTACCCGGGTGCCGCCGCCGCGCGCGCCGGCCCCGGGTTCCCCTCAACCGGCTCGAACTCCCATTCGCTGCGGGAGCGGACGCGGACCTCCCAACGCTGGCCGGAGCGGTCCTGGAAGCGGCGGTGGGCCATGGGGGGAAGATGCGGGGGTTCGGGGATTGCCGTAAGGTGATGGGTGATCGGTGATCACGTGCGCCGGGATGGGGGATGGAGTTGTTGGCCGTTGCGCTCAGCACCGATCACCCGACAGCCAACACCGGACCGCCCAGCATCCGTCACCTCCCACTACCCCCCACCATCGCGCCGTACACCATCGCGCGGAACCGATCCGCCAGGTCCAGCCCGCCGCTCGGCAGCAGCTGGATCATGAACACGGCCGTCAGCTGCGTCTCGGGATCCACCCAGTAGGTGGTGCCGTAGGCGCCGCCCCATCCGTAGCGGCCACGGTTGCCGAACTGCCCGGCCAGCGCCGGGTCGGTCAGCACCTCGAAGCCGAGCGAGAAGCCGCGACCAGGCGCGCCGTAAATGTCCCCGATCTGGTCGGCGGTGAGCAGCGCGACCGTGGACGGAGCGAGGAGACGGACGCCGTCCAGCTCACCGCCGTTCAGCAGCATCTGCAGGAAGCGCAGATAGTCCCCGGCCGTCGAGACGAGGCCGGCCCCGCCCGCCGCGTTGCGTCGGGGACCGTCCGCGTAGTGCCCCTGGCCACGCGCACCCTCCGGCGCGCGGCCCAGTCCGCCCTCCCCGGCCGCGTACACCGCGGTCAGCCGCGGCCGCGCCTCCTCCGCGACGAAGAAGTCGGTGTCGCGCATGCCGAGCGGTGCGAAGATGCGAGTGCGGAGGAACTCCCGCAGCGGCATGCCCGCGACCCGCTGGACCACGCACCCCAGCACGTCGGTACCGTAGCCGTACACGAAGCGCTCACCTGGCTGGGCGACCAGCGGAAGGGCGGCCAG
>CAYLJK010000314.1:0-3407 GCA_964383975.1 uncultured Gemmatimonadales bacterium
CGTACTTCTGCGCAGAGTTCGCGCTCCACAATTCCATCCCCGTGTACTCCGGGGGCCTCGGGGTCCTCGCCGGCGACCACATCAAGGAGGCCTCCGACCTCGGGGTGCCGCTCGTCGGGGTCGGGCTCTTCTACATCAAGGGCTACTTCGACCAGCGCCTGCGGTCCGACGGCTGGCAGGAGGACTCCGACGAGCACATCTCCACCGAGACCACGCCGCTCGTGCCGGTCCTCGCCCCCAACGGCGAGCCGACGCTCGCCGTGCTCGACACGGCCGGACGCCCGGTGCACATCGGGGCGTGGCGCCTCCAGGTGGGCCGCGTGCCGGTCTACCTGCTCGACACGGACCTCGAGCAGAACGATCCCGGCGACCGCGAACTGACGCACAAGCTGTACACCGGCCATCCGGCGATGCGGCTGCGGCAGGAGTGGGTCCTCGGGGTCGGGGGGGTGCGCGTGCTGCGCGCCCTCCGCATCGCGCCGGCGGCGTGGCACGCCAACGAGGGCCACGCAGCCTTCCTTTTCCTCGAACGCCTGCGCGAGCTCGTCGCGGCCGGGACGCCGGCGGCGGAGGCGGTGCGGACCATCCGCGCGTCGAGCGTCTTCACAACCCACACGCCGGTCGCCGCGGGCCACGACATGTTCCCGTTCGAGGAGGTCGAGCGCTGCGCGGGGGCGTACCTCGACGAACTGGGGCTGGACCGTCGGGCGGTCCAGCACCTTGGCCACCACCCCGTGCGCGACCACGGTCAGTTCCACATGACCGTCCTCGCGCTGCGCCTCGCCGGCCGCATCAACGCGGTCGCCGCCCGCCACGAGCGCGAGTCGCGGCGCATCTGGCACGACCTGTGGCCGGGGCGGGACCCGTCCCAGGTGCCGATCGGGCACGTCACCAACGGCGTCCACCTCCCCTCGTGGATGGCGCCGCCGCTGCGCGAACTGCTGGAGGAGCACCTCGGACCGGGATGGGTGCTGCGCCTCGACGATCCCACCACGCTGGACCGCGTCCTCACCCTGGACGACCGGCGGCTCTGGGAGGTGCACCAGCACATGCGCGGCGTGCTCCACGGCTTCATCCGCGAGGAGGCGCGCCGGCGCTGGCACGGCCAGTGGCGCGACCCGTCGAGCATCGCGAGCGCCGGCACGCTGCTCAGTCCAACGGCGCTGACGATCGGCTTCGCCCGGCGCTTCGCCACGTATAAGCGCGCCGACTTGCTGCTGCGCGACCCCGAGCGGCTGCGGCGGCTGCTGGTGAACCCGCGGCGGCCGGTGCAACTGGTCTTCTCCGGGAAGGCGCACCCGGCCGACGAGCCGGGCAAGCAGGTGCTCCAGCGCGTGTACGCGATGACGCGCGACCACCGCCTCGAGGGACGCATCGCGTTCCTCGAGGACTACGAGCTGCACCTCTCCCACCGGCTGGTGCAGGGCGTGGACCTGTGGCTGAACCTCCCGCGGGTACCGATGGAGGCGTGCGGGACCAGCGGCATGAAGGCCGCGCTCAACGCGATCCCGCAGCTGAGCACGATGGACGGGTGGTGGGTCGAGGGATTCACCGGTTTGAACGGCTGGTCGGTGCCGCTCCCGCCGCCGGACGCGGACCCAGACGAGGCCGACATGGAGCAGGCCTTCGCCCTGCTCGAGGAGCGTGTGGTGCCGCGCTTCTACGAGCGCGATGCGGAGGGGTTGCCGCGCGCCTGGATCCAGACGATGAAGCAGGCGCTACGCACGGCGCTCGACCGGTTCACGACGCAACACATGCTGCGGCACTACGTGCGTGACTACTACGTCCCCGCCATCCGCGGCGAGCTCCCGCACGACGACCCGCCCACCGCATAGGCCCCATGACGACCCGCCAGCTGCCCCCTGCCGTCGGTGTCATCCACCTGACGGCCGAGTACTGGCCGTACGCACGCACCGGCGGTCTCGGCCAGGCGGTGGCCGGCCTCGCCGCGGAGCAGGCTCGTGGCGGGCTACCCACCACGGTGGTGCTGCCGCTCTACGCGGTGGCGCGAGAGGCCGCCGGCACACTGAAGCCGTTCGGTGAACCGTTCGAGGTCGAACTGGGGCCGCGTCGCGAGCTGGTGCGCCTCTGGCAGCGGCCCGGGCCGAAGCGCGGCGTCCGTCTGCTCTTCCTCGAGCACGCGGCGTACTTTGACCGTCCCGGCATCTATGGCGACGGCGGCGCGGACTACGCCGACAACCATCTCCGCTTCGGCTGCTTCTGCGCGGCGGTCGTCGAGGCGCTCCCGCGGCTCGTCTCCGGGGAGGGCTGGGTCCTCCACGCGCACGACTGGCACACGGCGCTCGCGCCCGTGTTCCTGCGCACGCGGTACGCCGGCCGGGACGGCCGCGACCGGGTGGCCGCCGTCGTCTCGGTGCACAACGGCGGTTTTCAGGGGCACTTCGGGCGCGACGTGCTGGGCGAGCTCGGGCTCCCCGACGAGTTGTGGGCGATCGACCGGATGGAGTGGTACGGCCGCCTGAACTACCTGAAGGGCGGCCTCGTCTTCGCGGACATGTGCACGACCGTGAGCCCGACGCACGCGATCGAGCTGCGGACCGAGGTCGGCGGCTTTGGGCTGCACGACCAGTTCATCGAACTGCACGACCGCCTGGTCGGGATCCGCAACGGGATCGACCACCACGAGTGGGATCCCCAGCGCGACCCGCACCTTCCCGCCGCGTTCTCCGCGGACGACCTGCGCGGGAAGGTGACATGCAAGGCGGCGCTCCAGGAGGCCTGGGGGCTCCCGGTGCGCCCGGACACCCCGGTCTTCGGCATGAGCGCGCGGCTGGTGGCCCAGAAGGGGCTCGACATCATCCTGGGCGGCGCGTCGCTGGTGCGCGGGGATGCGCAGTACGTCTTTCTGGGGAGCGGCGAGGCCCGCTACGAGCAGGGGCTTGCCGCGCTCGCGGCGAGCCACCCCGACCGGGTCGGGGTCAACTTCCAGTTCACCGATGCGGTCGAGCACCGGCTGCTGGGCGGCGCCGACTTCCTGCTCATGCCGTCGCTCTACGAGCCGTGCGGTCTCACACAGATGCGGGCGCAGCGCTACGGCGCGCTCCCGATCGCGCGGCGGGTGGGCGGCCTCGCGGACACGATCGAGGACGAGGTGACGGGGTTCCTGTTCGACGAGTACACGCCGGCCGGGTTCGACCGGGCCGTGCGCCGGGCGCTCGCGGTGTTCCACGACCGGCCGCGGTGGCTGGAGCGCGCGGAGGAGGCGATGCGGCGCGACTTCTCGTGGACCCAGTCGGTGCAGCGCTACGCGGAGGTGTACCGCCGGGCGCGGGCGGCGCGGTGATGAACCTGGTCCTCGTCCTGCACAGCCACCTCCCGTACGTGCTCCACCACGGCCGCTGGCCGCACGGCAGCGACTGGCTGTGCGAGGCGGCGCTCGACACGTA
>CAYLJK010000315.1:0-3392 GCA_964383975.1 uncultured Gemmatimonadales bacterium
GGGGGTCACGGAGTTCCTCCCGGTCTCCTCCGACGGGCATCTCGCACTGGCCCAGCACCTGCTCGGTGCCGTGCAGCCGCTGTGGGTGGACGTGGCGGTGCACGTGGCGACGCTCGCCGCGATCGTGGTGGCCTTCCGGGGGCCGATCGCCGCGCTCCTGCGCGGCCTGCTCGCCGGCGCAATCGAGTCGCGGCGCGACCTGGCGCGCTACGCCGTCGCGTCGGTCCCGGCGGCTGCGGCGGGACTGCTCTTCAAGGAGCAGTTCGAGACGTTCAAGCAGTCGCTGTGGATCGTCGGCGGGCTGTTCGTGGTCATGGGCGGCGTGCTCTGGTCCGCGCGGTCGCGGATGGACGGGACACGCGAGCGCCCCGGGTACGGGGAGGCTGTGGCGATCGGCGTGGCGCAGGCGGCGGCCATCCTCCCCTCCATCTCGCGCTCCGGGTCCACGATCACGGTGGCGCTGTGGCGCGGCCTCAGCCCGGACCGGGCCGCGGAATTCTCGTTCGTGCTGGGCGTGCCGGCGATCGCCGGGGCGGCGGCGCTGGAGTTCGGCGCGTTCGCCGACGGGGTGCGCGAGGTCGGCGTCGTGCCGGTGGCGGTGGCGATGCTCGCCGCGTTCGTCAGCGGCCTCGGCGCCATCACGCTGCTGCGGCGCATGCTGCGCGCGCGGGCGTTCCACCGGTTCGCGCCCTACCTCTGGGCAGTGGGTGCGGGGACGCTGATCCTCGCCGCCGTGCGGTCGGCGTGACCCGCTGGGACGGCTTCGATGCAGCGGCCCTTGCCGCGCTCACTGGGGCCCCGCGGCTCGAGCTGCACGAGCGGGTGACCAGCACCCAGGACGTGGTGCACGCGCTCGCCGCGCGGGGGGAGCCGGCCGGCACATGCGTGCTCGCGGAGGAGCAGACGGCGGGCCGGGGACGCGCGGGGCGGCGCTGGGTCTCGCCGCCGGGGCGCGGCCTGTGGCTGAGCGTGCTGCTGCGGCCCGCGGCGGCGATCGCGGGCGGCGTTGTCGCGCTCCGCGCCGGCCTCGCGACCGCCGCCGCGCTGCGCGAGGCCGCGCCGGAGCTGGCGACGCGGCTCAAGTGGCCGAACGACGTCATCCTCGATGGACGCAAGGCCGGCGGCATCCTGTGCGAGGCACGCTGGAGCGGGGAGGCGGTGGGGTGGGTCGCCGTGGGGGTCGGGCTCAACGTGCTGGGGCCCGTGGACCGCGCCCTCACGGACGCGGCGACGGCCCTGTCCGATCACGCGCCCGCCGTCGCGCGGGCGGCGGTGCTCGCGGCGCTGGTGCCGCGGCTGCTCCCGCTCGGCGGCCGCGGTCCGGGTCTCACCGCCGAGGAGCAGGCCGCGTTCCTCGCGCTCGCGTGGACCCCGCCGGGGGAGCCGGAGCCGGTGGCGCTCGAGGCCGATGGCACGCTCGTCGTGCGCCACGGCGACGGGCGCATCGCGCGGCGCCGCGACGCCGCCTGACCGCGTGCCTTGCCGCCCCGGCACCCGGGGCGTACCCTTGACGCCCTATGCTGCTCGCCATCGACATCGGGAACACCGAGATCACCGTCGGGCTGTTCGCCGGCGAGGAGCTGGAGCGCAGCTGGCGGCTGATGACGTACCCGTCGCGCACCGCGGACGAGTGGGCGGTGCTGCTGCGCGCCCTGTTCACGCAGGCGGGGCTCGACATCAGCGATGTGGAGCGGAGCATCCTTGCCTCGGTTGTTCCGCCGGTCACCGAGGCGTTCGCCGACGGCGTCGTGGACGCCACCGGCACGGTGCCGGTCATCGTGACGGCGGGTGTGCTTCCGATCCGCCTGGAGGTGGACGAGCCCCAGACGGTGGGCGCGGACCGGATGGTGAACACGCTCGCCGCGAGCCGGCTCTTCGGCTGCGACACCATCGTCGTGGACTTCGGCACGGCGACGACGCTCGACTGCATCACGAAGGACGGCCGGTTCCTCGGTGGCATCATCGCCCCGGGCCTGCGCACCGCGGGCGAGAACCTGGTGAAGCGGGCCGCCAAGCTCTCGCCCACGGAGCTAACGCCGCCCGCGCGCGCGCTCGGCAAGCGGACGGAGGACTGCATCCGCGCCGGGCTGGTGCTCGGCACGGCCGACGCGGTGGACGGCCTGGTGCGGCGGCTCAAGGCGGAGTGGCCGACGCGCGACGTGCCGCGCGTGATCGCGACCGGCGGGCTCGCGCCGCTGGTCGCCAAGTACTCGGCTGAGATCGAGGAGGTCCACCCCGACCTCACCCTCCAGGGATTGCGGCTCGCGGCGGAGTGGCTGGCGGGCGAGGGCGCCCGTCGCCCATGACGGGTGCCGCCTGGCGGAGCCTGAACGCCTGGCGGCGGCTCGGCTACCGCCTCCTCCCCGGCGACCTCTTCTCGTATGTCCTGCACACGAGGCCGGCCGAGTGGCCGATCATGGCGGCGCACACGGCCCTGGGTTGGATCCTCGCGGTCGGCGTCGGTGGCGCGCGGTCGGGAGCGCACCTCGGCGCGGGGCTGTGGGGGATCGTGCTTTGGGTCGCCTTCCTCAACGGCGGCACCTTGGCGATCAACAGCGTCTTTGACCGGGACGAGGGGGACATCGGCTACCTGCGCGCACCGCCGCCGGTGCCGCGCCACCTGCTCGCGTTCTCGCTGGTGCTGCTCGCGGGCGGGCAGCTCCTCGCCTTCACGCTGCCGGTGGGCTTCGTCGCCGCGTACGCCGTCTGCTTCGCGATGAGCCTCGCCTACTCGGTGCCGCCGCTGCGGCTCAAGGCCGTGGGCGGCGTGGACTGGGTGATCAACATGTGGGGGTTCGGCACCCTCACGCCGTTCGCCGGCTGGGCCGCGAGCGGCCGCCCCCTTGACCTCGCCGGCGCGCTCGCGCTGCTCGCCTTCTGCCCGCTCTTCGCCGGCTTCTACCCGCTCACCCAGCTGTACCAGTTCGCGGAGGACCGGCGCCGTGGCGACCGCACCCTGGCCATCCTGCTCGGCATGCGGCGCAGCCTCCTGGTGGCCCTCGGCTGCACCCTCGGGGCCTTCGTGGTCTTCGCGGCCGCGGCGCTGCGCGCGGACGCCGCGCCGTGGCAGTGGGCTGTACTCGCCGCGGCGCTGGTCGGCTGGCTCTGGGTGCTGGTCCCCTGGCTCCGGCGTCATGAGCAGATGGACGACGCCGCGCACCAGCGCGGGATGTACGCCGCGCTCACGGCCTGGGCGGTGACGGACATCGCCGTCGTGCTGGCCTTCGCGATCTAACCCGCGCATTCCTCCGGGGCCTGCTTGACGCGCGCCTGGCGGCCTTCGTGCAGCTTGACGGGCAGGCGGAGGACGCCATGCGCACTCGCGCCCGCCGTCCCCTTGCCGTGACCGCCCGCTCGCCGCTCACCGTCCAGGGCCAACTCATCAGGCTCCG
>CAYLJK010000316.1:0-3392 GCA_964383975.1 uncultured Gemmatimonadales bacterium
CTGCGGCGTCTCGATCTCCCCGCGGCGCCGGCCGGTGTCGGCTGGCCGCGCGGACGGCTGGTGGCGCTCCGGCGCCTCGGAGCCGCCGACGGTGCCCCCGCCCCCCGAGACCGTGCGGCGCGCCGGGCTGTAGTCGCTCGGCTGGCGCGGCGCGGGGACCGTGCCGTAGCCGCCGATGTCGCCGGCCCGCACGGGCGTGACGTCCGCCGCGCGGCGCCGGCCGCCGTCGCCGGCCATCGGACCGGCCGGTTCGTAGCGGCGATCGCGGTAGTCGATGCCGGGCTGCGACGCGCCGCGGGCCTTGAAGACATAGATGCTCCGCGACCCCGGCGTGATGTACACGACCCGCGTGCCGCCGTAGTACCGCGTCGGGTACCAGTAGCTCGGGTAGTAGTACCACGGGTCGCTCCACAGCACGAGCGTGAACCGGCTGCACCAGTGCCCGTACGGGTCCCAGTAGCTGTACGGCACGTACGCGTGGCAGTCGTAGCAGACGAACCGCGGGTACTGGTAGCGCCGCACCCCCACGTGGTACGGCACCAGGTGCGTGTCGAAGTCCGTGTACCCCGGCGGCAGCAGTTCCGTGACCATCTCCTCCAGCGTGGAGCGCGGGTCGCTGTGCACGCGGCCGTCGCTCACCAGCCGCTCGTCCCAGCGGCCGCTGAACTGCAGCGCCTCGTAGTCGAACGGCTCGGCGGCAGCCACGGCGAAGATGAAGCCCACACCGGGGTCGTCGTCCACCGCGAAGGCGAACTCGGCGTCCGCATGCTGGACCTGGTACGTGGTCCCGCCGGCGACGTAGTTGTCCTCGCTGGAGAAGCGCGGGAAGAGCAGCCGCAACCGGCCGTCGGTGTCGATGCGCACCAGGGCGACGTAGGCGTCCGCCTCGGTGCGGAAGTACACCCGCACACGCTCGCCGCGGCGGAACAGGTCGCCGCCACTGATCCAGACCCGGATCCCCGGCGAGGCGCCGTGCCGAGCGGCGAGCCACGGAGCGGGCCGGTCGGCGGCCTGGGCCGGAGCGGCGAGTGCCGCGGCGGCGGTCAGCGCAATCAAGGAGCGCAGCATCGGGTCCTCCAGGGGACAGCGTTCCGACCATCCAGGGAGCACGGCCCGTGCCAGCGCCGATGGTAGTGTCCAACTCGTGGAATGACAAGCGGTTGGTGCGTTCCGGGGCCCCCAGCTAGCTTACGGCGTGTCCTGTATGGATGACAGCGCGTGGCCACCGGCGTAGGCGTGCGGCCCGACCTCCTGGACCCGCACGAGGTGGCGAGCCTGGGCGGGATCGAGGTCGTGGCCCGCGGCGTGGTGGAGGGGTTCCTGGCCGGGCTGCACCGGTCACCGTTCCGGGGATTCTCGGTGGAGTTCGCCGAGCACCGCCCGTACCAGCCCGGGGACGAACCGCGCTACCTCGACTGGAAGGTTCTGGGGAAGCGGGACCGGCTCTTCGTGAAGCAGTACGAGGAGGAGACCAATCTTCGCGCGACCATCGTGCTGGACGTGTCCCGCTCGATGGGGTGGAGCGGTGACGCGGCGCGGGTCCTCCCCAAGCTCGACTGGGCGGCGCGGTTCGCCGCCGCGCTGAGCTTGGTGCTGCTGCGGCAGCGCGACGCGACCGGGCCCGCCACCTACGCGCCCGACGAGCGGGGGATGGTCCCCCCGCGGGCGCGGCGCGGCCAGTGGCACGTGCTGCTGCGGGAGCTGGCCGCGCTCGAGGCACGGGGCGGGACCGGGGCGGAGCGAGCGCTGCCGCGGGTGGTCGAGTTGCTGCGCCGCCGCGGTCTTGTGGTGCTCATCTCGGACCTCCTGGTGGACCGCGACGGCACGCTGCGCGCCCTGCGCTACCTGCGCCACCGCGGGCACCACGTGGCGGTCTTTCACGTGATGGACCCGGCGGAGGCCGCGCTTACGGGACCGGCCGAGGCGCGCTACGTGGACCCGGAGAGCGGCGCGAGTGTCGTCGCCACGGGCGCCGACCTGCGGCGCGCCTATCGAGCCACGGTCGAGCGCGTGGTCGCCGCGTGGCGGCACGCCTGCCGCCGCTCCGGGATCGCCTATCACCGCGTGACGACCGACACGCCGTTCGGCCGCGCGCTGCGCCGCGCCGCGGAGACCCGCGGCCGGCTCGGCTGATGCCGTTCCTCGTCCCCGGTGCGCTGTTCGGGCTGGCCGCGGCGCTGGTCCCGCCGCTCCTCCACCTCTTCCAGCGGCGCGAGCCGCCGGTGCGTGAGTTCCCCGCGGTCCGCTATCTCCTGGACAGCGAGCGCGAGGCGCTCCGATCGGCGCGGCTCACCCACCTCGTGCTGCTTCTGCTGCGGGTGCTGGCGGTGGTGCTGATCGTCCTCGCCGCCGCGCGACCCGTGGTGCCCGGCCGTTCGGCGGCGGTGCACGAGCCGACGGCCGTCGTGCTCATCGTGGACCATTCGCTGTCGTCGGGTGCGGTGCCGGGCGGGGCCCGCGTGCTCGACGACCTCGCGGCGCGCGCGCGGGAGACGCTGCGGGCCGCGGGCGCCGCCGACGCGCTGTGGCTGCTCGGCGCCGACGGGATTGCGCGGCGCGGCACGGCGCCGGAGTTGGCGGCCCGCGTCGCCGCGCTCGAGCCCGACCCGCGGCGGCTCGATCTGGCCGCCGCGGTGCGCGCGGCGGCGGGCGTGCTGCGCGCGTCGGGGTACACGCGCACCGAGATCCACCTGCTGAGCGACCTCCAGGCGACGGCCATCGGCGCGGCTCCCGAGCCCGTCGAGGTGCCGCTCGTCGTCTACCGCCCCGCCGGAGCGCCGCCGCCGAACCGCGCCGTCACCGCGGCCAGGCCGGAACCGCCGCTGTGGGTGGGGGGCGCCGGTTCGGTCACGGCGGAGATCGGCGGCGCTCCGCCCGGGACCTCGCGCCCCGCGGCCGCGCTGACCCTGGACGCTCGTGCCGGGGGCCGGGCGCTGGTCGGCGCAGGAGGCGTTGTGTCCCTCGCGGCGCCGCGCGCGGCGCAGGGATGGCACACGGGGAGCGTGGCGCTCGATCCCGACGAGCTGCGCGCCGACGACGTGCGCTGGTTCGGCGTCCGCGTCGTGGCGCCGGCCGCCGTGGCGGTGCCGCCCCCCGAAGCCGGGACGTTCGTCGCCGACGCGGTCGCGGTCCTCGCGGCGGCCGGGCGCCTGCGGATGGATGCGGCAGGCGTGCGGATCGGCGCCCCGCGTGGCGGTGGGCCCGCGCTGGCCCTCCCGCCGGCCGACCCGGCGCGGCTCGGGGCCGTGAACCGCGACCTCGCCGGGGCCGGCGTGCGGTGGCGCTTCGGCGAGCGCGTCGCCCGCGAGGACACGGTCGCGGCGCCGGACTGGCCCGCGCTGGCGGGCGTGCAGGTCACTGTGCGGCGTCGCCTCGTCGCCGACGGCGACACG
>CAYLJK010000317.1:0-3382 GCA_964383975.1 uncultured Gemmatimonadales bacterium
GAGATGGCGAACCGGACCAAGGAGTTCGTGGCGCGCCTCGATCGGGAGATCCTGGAGCGCATGGCTCCCGAGCAGCTGGAGGCGCTGGCCGATCGCGCGTGGAGGCGCCGTAAGGCGGCGGACGAGGAAGGGGAGGGGGCCGAGCGTCTCGAGTGCACCGTGACGGTTCGCACCGACGGCAGCAGCCTGGCGCGGGAGCGCGCCGAGCTGGCGCTGGCCCGGCTGGCGAAGGAGTGGCGGTTCCAGCGCGCGTCCACCGACGCTGACGGCATGCCCGTCCAGACCCTGGAGTACTTCGCGCGGCTCAAGCGGTCCACGCAGCCGACCGCGTTCCTCGACGCCCTGCGCGGGACGGGGGGCGTCCGGGACGTCCAGTTGAGGTGATGCACGCCCGGAACTGCTGGCCGGCAGCGCTGGTGGTCCTGCCGTTCGCCGCCGCGGCGGCGGCGCACGGCCAGGCGCCGTTCTTCCGCACGGACAGCGTCATCGCGGTGACGATCCGGACCGACGTGCGGGCACTACGCCGCGACCGGGACACGGCGAACGCAGTCTGGCGCGAGGGGACGCTCCGCGTCACGGCCGGCGACCGTGCCGCCACGGTGCCGGTGCGGCTGCGCACGCGCGGGGTATTCCGGCTCCGGACCTGCGACTTCCCCCCGATCCGCCTGCGCTTCAGCGACGACAGCGTCCGCGGCACGCCGCTGCAGGGATTGCGGCGGCCGAAGCTGGTCACGCACTGCATGGATCGCGGGGACGAGGAGCCCCTGCTCCAGGAGTACGCGCTCTACCAGGTGTACCGGATGCTGACGCCGGCGAGCTTCGCCGTCCGCCTGGCCCGGGTCACGTGGGAGGACACGGCGGGCGCAACCCGGCCGCTCACGCGCTACGCGATCGTCTCCGAGGATCCGGAACGGCTCGCTGAGCGGCTCGGCGGGACGCTGCTCGACACGAAGGGGATCCGCTTCACCAGCCTGACGCCCGACCACGCCGCGCTGCTCGGCGTGTTCCAGTACTTCGCGGCGAACACCGACTGGTCCATGCCCGGCCTGCACAACATCGAGCTGGTGCGGACCGGTGACACGCTCTTCGCACTCCCCTACGACTTCGACTGGTCCGGTGTGATCAGCGCCCCTTACGCCCGGCCGGATCCGCGCCTGCCGACGCGGACCGTCCGCGAGCGGATCTACCGCGGCCTCTGCCAGGACGCGGAGGCGCTGGAGCCCGCGCTGGCGCGCTTCGAGACCCTGCGCGACTCGATCGCCGCGCTCTACCGCTCCATCCCCGGCCTCGACCCGCGCGCGGCGGAGCGGACGCTGCGCTATCACGAGGAGTTCTACCGCGCCATCGCCGACCGCGAACGCTTCGTCCGGCGCGTCGTCGCCCCCGACTGCCTCCGCTGAGCCGCGCCGCCGCTACTCGCCGCGCGGCGGAATCCCGATCCCCGCTTCCCGACTCCCGGCCAGGGCCTTCATCACGAACCACACGTTCGCCGGCCGCTCCGCCAGCCGCCGCATGTACCAGGGGAACCAGTGCGTGCCGTACGCGATGAGCGTGCGCACGCGCCGCCCGGCGCGCGCCAGGTCCACCTGGTCCGCGGCGCGGATGCCATAGAGCATGTGCGTCTCCCACGCATCGTCGGGCACCTCGCGCGCCCGTGCGTGGCGGGCGAGGCGCCGGATGAGCGGCACGTCGTGGGTGCCCAGCACGACGAACGTCTCGCGCCGCGCCGCGGCGTCGAGCAGCGTCCGGCCGATCGCCTCGAAGGCGGCGTCCGTGTCGCGCTTCGCCGGGAGGGCGACGTGCGGGGGTTCCGCGTACGCCCCCTTCACGAGGCGGATCGCCGGCCGCAGGGGAAGGAGCGCGGCGACGTCGTCCGGCGTCCGGCGCAGGTACGCTTGGAGGCACACGCCGACGCCCTCGTACTTCGCGCGGAGCGCGCGGTACAGCGCCAGCGTGCGGTCAACGTACGAGGAGTCCTCCATGTCGATCCAGAGCATCGAGCCGACGGCCGCGGCGCGCGCCGCGACCGCGTCGAGGTTGGCGAGGCACGCCTCCGTCGAGAGGTCGAGCCCGAGCTGGGTCGGTTTCACCGACGGCCAGCAGTCGAGCCCGCGCGCGCGGATGGCATCGCAGGCGCCGAGGTAGTGCTCGCGCACCGCGTCCGCCTCCGCGAGCGACGTGAGGTTCTCGCCGAGCTGGGTGATGACGGCGCGGATCCCGTGCTCGGCGAGCGCCAGCGCGGCGGCCAGCGCGGCCTCGAGCGTCTCGCCGGGCATGAAGCGGCGCACGGCGCGCTGCACGAAGGCACGGCGCGACATCTGGCGCGCCAGCCAGCGGCTACGCGAGGCGCGCAGGAAGAGGGAGCGGCCCAAGGCCATGACGGAAACAACAGGGGATGCGGGCCGGAGGCCAGGGGGCACGGAGGCACTGCGCGGGGGCGGCGGCGGTGGCCAGACGGACGGGGCCCCGTTAGGTTTGGCGCGGTTTTCGGACGCCGCCAGGGCGGTCGGAGTCGGGGCCGGCCGGCGGCGTTGTCATGCGGCAACTCTCAGCAGGGCAGGGGCTTATGAAGGCGTCGGACGTTCGCAAGGGCACGGTGCTGATGGTGGACGGCGCGCCGTGCCGGGTGATGGACTTCCAGCACCGCACCCCCGGGAACCTCCGGGCGTTCGTGCAGGTGCGGATGCGGAACCTCAAGACCGGGAACACGTTCGACACGCGCTTCTCGGCCACCGACTACGTGGACGAGGCGCGCCTGGAGACCAGGGAGTACCAGGTGATGTACCGGGACGAGACCGGTATCCACGTGATGGACTCGAACACCTACGACCAGCTCACGCTGCCGCTCGACGTGGCGGGGGACGCGGCGAACTGGCTCGAACCGGAGATGCACTTCCAGGCTGAGGTGCTCGACGGCAGGGCCGTCGGCATCCAGCTCCCGGCGGCGATGGAGTACACCATCGTTGAGACCGCGCCGGTGATGAAGGGCGCGACGAAGACCGCCAGCACCAAGCCGGCGAAGCTGAACAACGGGATCACGATCAACGTCCCGGAGTTCCTTGAGGAGGGGACCCGGGTACGCGTGGACCCGCGCAGCGGGACGTACCTGGAGCGGGCCAGGTAGCGCGAGGCGGTCGCAGGGGGCGCGCTTTCCCCGCGGTCTCCGCTGTCATTACCGCACGGCTTTCATATCGGCGCTTCCTGGTCTGTCGTGCCGGGCTTCATGGTAATGACGGCATGCCGCGGTGAAGGGTTCCGGGGGCGGGGCGGCCGCGGGGGGCTATAAGGGGGCATCTTCGCCCGTGAGCAGCCTGTGGATGGCCCGGGCCGAGGCCTTTCCCGCTCCCATGGCCTCGATGACCGTGGCCGAGCCCGTGACGAT
>CAYLJK010000318.1:0-3378 GCA_964383975.1 uncultured Gemmatimonadales bacterium
CATCCGCGACGCGGTGCTGAACCTGATCGTGTACCAGGGGGACACGGAGTTCGCCTCGGTCGAGCAGCAACGCAGCCTGCTGGAGCGGGCGCCGTCCTCGTACGACATGCTTTCCATCATGCGGGTGATGTGCGAGGAGATGCGCCACGGCTGGCAGATGGCCTACCTGCTCGTCACCCACTTCGGCGACGAGGGGAAGCGCGAGGCGCAGAAGCTGCTCGAGCGTCGGGCGGAGGAGGGGAAGCGGCTCCTCGGTTCGTTCAACGAGCGCGTGGACAACTGGCTCGACTTCTTCACCTACACCCAGTTCATCGACCGCGACGGCAAGTTCCAACTGAAGATGCTGTCCTCCTCCGCCTTCGACCCGCTGTCGCGCTCGATGGGCCCGATGCTGAAGGAGGAGTCGTTCCACCTCGGCACCGGGAACAACGGGCTGCTCCGCATGATCAAGGCCGGCCGCATCCCGCCGGAGCTGATCCAGAAGTTCTTCAACAAGTGGGTGCCCACGGCGTTCGATCTCTTCGGGACCGACAACTCGTCATCGGCGCACTGGGCGTACGAGTGGGGGCTCAAGGGCCGCTTCGACGAGCGCGAGAACCCGCAGCCCGCGGACCGCGCGCACCTCAACGAGGCGTCCCGCACCCTCTACCGGGACGAGTGCTGCCGGCTGGCGGACCGGATGAACGCGCTGATCCCGGACCGCGACCGCTGGCTGCGCATCCCGGACCTGAAGTTCAACCGGCGCATCGGGCAGTGGGCCCACCAGTGCTGGACGATCGAGGGCGAGCCGGTCTCGCAGGAGCGCTACGCCGAGTACCTTGCGACGGTCCTCCCGCAGCCGGCGGACTACCTGCTGCTGCGGGACATCATGAAGGACGACGATTGGATCGCGCCCAAGAAGCAGGACATGCCGGACACCGACGGGCTGAAGAACTGACGCGCCCGCTGGTCATCGCGCACCGCGGCGCGAGGGGCCGCGAGCCCGAGAACACACTCGCCGCCTTCCGCGCCGCTCGCGCGCTCGGAGCTGACGCCGTGGAGCTGGACATCCAGACCACGCGGGACGGGCGCTTCGTCGTCCACCACGATGCCGAGGCGCAGGGGCTGGTCATCCCGGCCGCCACGCTGGAGGACGTGCGACGGCTCCGGCTCCCTAACGGCGAGCCGATCCCGACGCTCGAGGAGGCGCTCGCCGGGATCCTGCCGGACCTGCTGGCGTTCGTCGAGGTCAAGACCCTCCCGGCCGAGCACGACGCCGCCTTGCTCGCCGTCCTGGACGCGTCGTCCGCCCCGGCGCGCGCGGCCGTGCACGCCTTCGACCATCGCATCCCGCACCGTCTGAGGCGCCGGCGGCCCGACCTCGCCACGGGCGTGCTCGCCGTGGCCTACGCCGTGGACCCCGTGCGCGCGGCGCTGGACGCGGGGGCAAAGGCCCTCTGGCAGCACTGGGAGACGGTGGACCAAGGGCTCGTGGCCACGGCCCACGCGGCGGGGCTGGTGGTGTACGCCTGGTCCGAGGGTGCCATGCCGCTGCGTCGCCTGGTGGAGCTGGGCGTGGATGGCCTCTGCACCGACCATCCCGACGAGGGGCGGCTCGCCGTAGATTCCCCGGTCCTGTGAGCGATATCCAGACGGTCGCCGTCATCGGCGCCGGCACCATGGGGCACGGCATCGCGCAGGTGGCGGCCGCGGCCGGCTGCACGGTGCGGCTGTGCGACGCCGCGCCCGGCGCCGCCGCCCGCGGCCTCGAGCGCATCAGGCAGAACCTCGACGGCGCGGTGCGCCGCGGCAAGCTCTCCCCCGAGGGCCATGCCGAGGTACTGGCTCGCGCGCGCACCGTCGAGTCGGTCGGGGCCGCGGCGGCGCGGGCCGATCTCGTCGTCGAGGCCGTCCCGGAGGACGCCGCCCTCAAGGAGGCGCTGTTCCGGGACCTCGAGCGCCTGGCGCCCGCCGGGGCCATCCTCGCGACCAATACCTCTTCCCTCTCCGTGGGCCGCCTCGCCGCGGCCGTCGCCGACGGGAGCCGCGTGCTCGGCATGCACTTCTTCAACCCGGTGCACCTGATGCCGCTGGTCGAGGTGGTGGTCCACGCTGGGACGGCCCCCGCGGTCCGCGACCGGGTGGTCGCGCTGGCGCGGGCGATGGGGAAGACGCCGATCGTGGTCCGGGACGAGCCCGGCTTCGCCTCCAGTCGCCTCGGTGTCACCCTCGGCCTCGAAGCGATGCGCATGCTGGAGGAGGGCGTCGCCAGCGCGGAGGACATTGATACCGCGATGACCCTCGGGTACGGGCACCCGATGGGCCCGCTCCGCCTCACCGACCTGGTCGGGCTCGACGTCCGCCTCGCCATCGCCGAACACCTGCACCGCACGCTCGGCGGCCCGCAGTACGAGCCGCCGGCCATCCTCCGCCGGCTGGTCGCCGAGGGACGCCTCGGCAGGAAGACCGGCCGCGGCTTCCACGACTGGACGGACGCATGACCGAGAGCCGCTACGTCACCATCGAGAAGAAGGGACGCGTCGGTATCATCCACGTGAACCGCGCCGACAAGCGCAACGCCCTCGACGCCGCCACGCACGCGCAACTGCTGGAGGCCCTGGACGCGCTCCGGCACGACGAGGAGGTGCGGGTCGGGATCCTGACCGGTACGGGGAAGGCGTTCGTCGCCGGCATCGACGTGCACGAGTTCCAGGGCCGCTCCTCGATCCAGATCATGCGGCGGCTCCTGGAGCAGCCGTCGGCCATTGACGCCGCCGACGCCTTCCCGAAGCCGCTCATCGCCATGATCAACGGGTACTGCCTCGGCAGCGGCTGCGAGCTGGCGATGGCCTGCGACATCCGCATTGCGTCGGAGGACGCGAAGCTCGGGCAGCCGGAGGTGAACCTCGGGATGATCCCCGGCGCCGGCGCCACCCAGCGGCTGCCGCGCCTCGTCGGAATCGGCAAGGCGTTCACGATTCTTTACACCGGCCAGATCCTCGACTCCAGCGAGGCGCTGCGCATCGGGCTGGTGGACCAGGTCGTCCCGGCGCGCCAGCTCCGGGCCCGGTCGCTGACGCTCGCCGAGGTGATCGCGCAGAAGAGCCCCGCCGCGCTCGCGATGATCAAGGAGGCGGTGCGGGCCAGCCTGCGCGCGCCGCTCGACGACGGCATCCGGCACGAGCGCGGCCTGGCGAGCGTCATGTTCTCCTCGAAGGACGTGCAGGAGGGGATCGCGGCGTTCCTGGAGAAGCGGCAGCCGAAGTTCACAGGCGAATAGTGGGCACGGAGGCACCGCGGCACGGGAGCACGGGGCGCCCCGGCGGGCCGGGGGTCACGGATGTGCACGTGCACATCCAGCCGTGGGACATGATCAAGCCGGACGTCCTGCGGATGATG
>CAYLJK010000319.1:0-3373 GCA_964383975.1 uncultured Gemmatimonadales bacterium
CGTGGTCGAGGAGGGCGCGGACGGCGCCGGGCTTCGTGGTCGCCCCGTGTGGCCGCACCTCCAGCGACCGGCGTCCGTCGGTTCGCGCCAGCACCCCGTCGGGGTCGATCCTCTCGACCACCTCCCGGACGCGCGCGCGCGCGGCGTCGACGTCCGGGGCCGTGCGGAAGTGGAAGCAGATGCTGGGGTCCTTGCGCTCGACCACCAGCCAGGCCTCCGGCACCGCGGCGCTGACAGCGGCCGCCAGCCGGACCGCCACCGCCACGGCCTCCGGCGGTGCCGCCTCGCGCTCCAGCGGCACCGCGGTCCGGCCGAAGTGGCGGCCGAGCCTGGCCCGCTCGGCGCCGTGGTCGCCCAGGTAGAGGACCCCGCCGGCGCGCGCGGGCCGCGAGGTCGTGGGCGGAGCGGCCGGAGAGGAGGCAGACGCAGGTGTCGGACCGGCCGCCCAGGCGGCGCAGCGCCCGCCGCGCCGCCGGCACGATGCGTGCACCCCACGGGTCCGGCGAGAGTGCCGCCAGCGTGCCGTCGAAGTCGGAGATGACGAGGACCGGCCTGCGCGAGAGGAGCGGTCGGGCCATGGCCAGGGCGGCCGCGACATAGGATCAGCTCCTCGGGCCATGGGAAGGGCCGCCGGACCGGATAGCTTGGAGGTGTCTACACCAGGCACCGGAGGGCAGCCCGCCATGCAGGTTACGCGAGGTATGCGTCGACAGTCGAGCAAGCTGGCCCGGCGCCGGGAGCGCCTGCCCGCCGATGCCCTGGTGGCCGGCGTGGACCTGGCCAAGAAGGAGAGCGTGGTGGTGTTCGTGCGAGCGGCAGATCGCGCCCGGGTCGGGAAGGTCCGGGTGACCACCGATCGGGCGGGGACACAGCGCCTCATCGCCCGGGGACGGGAGCTGGCACTGGAGCACGGCACGGGCCCGCTCGTCATCGCCATGGAGCCCACCAGCCACTTCTGGAAGCCGGTGGCCCGCGCGGCCGAGGCGGCCGGCGTGGGCTACGTCCTGGTCCAGGGCTTCGTCGTCGCGACCGGGCGCGAGCTCGACGACCTCACCCGCGACAAGACCGACGCCCGGGACGCGGTGCTCATCGCGGACCTCGCGGCGGGACTGCGCTTCACCGACACCCGCCTGCCCGAGGGTCCGTGGGCGGAGCTGGACCTGCTGGTCGACGCCCGGGACGCCCGGCGCGTGGAGCGCGCGGCCTGCCTCCAGGAGATGCGGGCGCTGCTCGAGCTCGCCTGGCCTGCGCTGCTGATGGCCTGCCCCGACCTGACGGGCAGCCATCTCCAGACGCTCCTGCGCACGGGCCTGACGCCCCAGCGGGCCTCCGCCCTGCCCATCGGTCGCTTCACCGCCCTCCTGCGGCGTCACCATCACGGTCGCTTCCTGCCCTGGATGGCCGGACGCCTGCACGCCGCGGCCCGGGCGGTGCCGGTGCTGCCCGAGACGCCGGCCGCCAGTCTGCGCTGGCGCATGGCCGCGGAGCGCGTCGCGCTCGCTGATGCCGCCATCGCGGAGCTCGACCGCCGTCTGGTGGGACTGCTGGAGGCCACGGGCTATGGCTGGCTGCGCGGCCAGATCACAGGTCTGGGCGACCCGACCCTGGCGGCGCTGCTCGCGCTCAGCGGCGACCCGGCCCGCTTCGATGATGGGCGCTGCCTGGTCAAGCTGGCGGGCTCGAACCCCACCGAGCGCAGCTCCGGGGAGCGCCAGGCCGCGGGCGGCATCCACCGCCGGGGCCGGCCGGGGCTGCGCCACGTCGCGTACCAGGCGGCGGTGAGCGTGGTCCGCCACGAGCCCGCGTTCCGGGCGCGCTACCTCGCACTCACCGATCGTGGGCGGCCTAACCGCCTGGAGCCCAAGCAGGCCCTCGTGGCCATCGCCAACAAGCTGCTGCGGACGATCTGGTCCATGGCCAGGAGCGGCCAGGGCTACCAGCCCGCCATCGCGCGGGGGGAGGTGCGACCGACGCGACTCGCAGCTTGACGAGGCCGCATCCGGCCGGACCGGGTCGGCGGGCGAGCCCCCGTGCCCATGGGGAAGAACCCGTCTCTGATCCGGGGCGTTCCCGCCCACCCGATCGAGCTCGCATGCGGGCTGAGGGGCAGAACCCGTATCTCTTCCTATGTGGAGCACGGGTGGGCGCAACGACCGACCGATCCGGGGATCGCCGGGTGGCCGAACAGCGCGGGTGGTTGACAAGGAGGTCATGGGATGATCAGATCCCTTGCCCGGTCGCCCGTCGGCCCCGGCAGGACGGCGTCCGGGTAGCGCACGGAGACGCCGGCGGTGCGCTCGATCGAGACCCACACGCCTTCGGCGGCCGGCTGCGGCGCTGGAGTCGTTCCGGGCGGCCCTGAGGATCAACCCACGTTACGCGCAGGCCCAGGCCCGAGTCTGTGAGATCGAAACTCTCCAGGCGAAGGCCCGCGAGTCCGGCTACGAGACGGCGCTCGCGTCCTGCCGGCGGGCGATCGCGCTGGACCCGGCGGATCCCGAATCCTATTTCCACGCCGGCTCGATCCAGTCGAAGCTCGGCCAGCATGCCGCGGCTGTTCAGTCCTTTTCGGCGGTCCTGCGGCGTGATCCGAAATTTCGTCACGCCCGGTACGAACTCGCCATGGCCTACATCGAATCACAGGACCCCGCGCAGGGGATCCCGCTGCTGCGCGAAGTCGTGGCGTCGGAGCCTTCCCACGGCAACGCTCGCTTTCAGCTCGGATCGGCCCTGGCGAAGTTGGGAGACTGCGCGGGAGCCGTCCCGCATCTTGAAGCTGCCACCGAAGCCCCGCAGAAGTACTATCTGCTGTCGGGGTGTTACAAGAAACTCGGCCGCGACGCCGACGCCGCGTCGGCCATGGAGCGGGTCCGACAGTTGCGGGAGGGATCGGATGCCCGCATGCAGGCGAAGTTCCTCGCGGCGGTCGCGCATCAGAAAGCGGAAGCCGGCCGGCTCGGAGAGGCGATCGTCGACTACCGCGCCGCCTACGAGTTGACGAAGGATCCCGGAATCGCCATCGATCTGGCCGTGGCCCTGCTGCGCAACGGTGAGGCGGCGGAAGTGGTCAAGCTGCTCGAGGGAGCCGCCGATCCGCTGGCCCGCTATCAGGTGGCCCTGGCGTACGCCAATCTTGGCCGGCAGGCGGAGTCGCGGACCATCCTCGAAGAGACGCTCCGGGACCGGCCGGGGTTCGCCGAGGCTTGGTATCAGTTGGGCATCGCGTCGCTTTCTCTCAAGGACTGGACCGCCGCCGAAACAGCGTTGCGGACAGCATCCGGCCTGCGGCCCGACGACCCGGTGTTCCGGACGGCGTGGGCGGAGGCGCTGGACGGTCTGGGCCGCGCCGGGGAAGCACGAGCGCAGCGGTCGC
>CAYLJK010000320.1:0-3365 GCA_964383975.1 uncultured Gemmatimonadales bacterium
CGCCCTTCTGAACGTTCTGGCCCATCCTCACCGGGTCCGCATTGTCCAAGAGTTGCGCGAATCCGAAATGGATGTCAACGGATTGCAAGCTCTCTTGGGTATCAGCCATTCTCGCGTCTCGCAGCACCTCTCTATTTTGCGGTCGAACCGGATCGTCGTGGAGCGCCGGGACGGACGGCACGTCTACTACCGGCTGGTGCAACCGGAGTTGGCGTCGTGGCTGCGAGACGGCTTCCGGTTCTTGACGAGCGACAGCCGCCACACGGAAGAAATCAAAGAGGCCATCGAGCAAAGCCGGGAGCTTTGGCCGGCTCAAGAGTCCGCCAGACAGCGATAGACAGCGCTTTTCGAAACGCCAAGTTCGCGGGCCGCGGCTTCGACCGCGCGATTGACGTCTGGGGGGCTGACCACCACGGCTACGTGCCCCGGATGCGCGCCGCCCTCCTCGCGCTCGGCCACGCGCCCGACTTCTTCGAGGCCCTCATCGTCCAGCTCGTCACGGTGCTGCGGGGCGGCGAGGAGGTCCGGATGTCGAAGCGCTCCGGCGACTTCATCACGCTGCGGGAACTGGTGGATGAGGTCGGGGTGGATGCCGCGCGGTACTTCTTCGTGATGCGCCGCGCCGACACGCCGTTCGCGTTCGACGTGGACCTTGCGACGCGGCAGTCCGAGGAGAACCCCGTGTTCTACGTGCAGATGGCGCACGCGCGGCTGTGCGGCATCTTCCGGGTCGCCGGCCGCGACCCGGCGTCGGCCACGATGGACGGGGTGGACGTGGCGGTCCTCACGGACCCGAGCGAAGGGGAGCTGATTCGGTGCCTGGACCGGTTCCCCGAGACGGCGCGGCGCGCCGCCGAGCTGCTTGAGCCGCAGCGCCTGACCGCGTACTGCGAGGAGCTGGCGCGGGCGGTGCACCTGTGGTATCACCGCTGCCGGGTGCTCGGAGAGGCGGCGCCGGTGGAGCATGCGCGCGTCGCGGTGGCGCGGGCGGCCCAGCTAACGCTCGCCAACGCCCTGGGCCTGCTCGGGCTCACCGCGCCCGAGCGCATGTAGGAGCCGCATGAGCCTGCTTGTCGTCGGCAGCATCGCGCTCGACACCGTCGAGACCCCGTTCGGCCAGGCGACGGACGCCCTCGGGGGCTCGGCCGTCTTCTTCGCCTCGGCCGGCTCGCTCCTCCACCCGGTGCAGATGGTCGGCGTCGTGGGCCGCGACTACCCGATGGCCGACCTCGACCGGCTGCGCGGCCGCGGGGTGGACCTGCGCGGCGTCACCGTCGGCGACGGCGAGAGCTTCCGCTGGGCGGGGCGCTACGGCTTTGACCTGTCCTCGCGCGACACGCTCGAGACCCGGCTCGGCGTGTTCGCGAACTTCCGGCCCGTCATCCCCGAGCCGTTCCGGGACGCCCGCTTCGTCTTCCTCGGGAACATCGACCCGGAACTGCAGCTCGAGGTGCTGGACCAGGTGCGCGCGCCGGCCTTGGTCGCGTGCGACACGATGAATTACTGGATCCACAGCAAGCGGACGACGCTGCTGAAGCTGCTGGAGCGCGTGGACGTCCTCCTCGTGAACGACTCGGAGATCCGCGAGCTCACCGGCGACTGGCACATCCACCGCGCGGCCCGCTGGGTCATCGCGCGGGGGCCGCGCTACGTCGTGATCAAGAAGGGGGAGCACGGGGCCGTGTTGGTGGGGGGCGGCACGGTGTTCTGCGTCCCGGCGTTCCCGCTGGAGGACGTCTTCGATCCGACCGGCGCCGGGGACGCGTTCGCCGGCGGTTTCATGGCGCACCTGGCGCGCAGCGGGAACCTCGCGGCCTCCAACCTCCGGCTGGCGATGGTCTACGGCGCGGCGATGGGGTCGTTCGCGGTCGAGCGGTTCTCCGTGCAGCGGTTCGACGAGATCGGTCCGGAGCACGTGCACGAACGGGTGCGCGCGTGCCGCGACCTCGTGCACTTCGACCTGGAGGGCGCGTGAACCCCGCCATGCGCTACGCCGCCGCCGGCGTGGATCTGGACGCGGCCGCGCGCGCGAAGGCGCGGATCGCGGAGCTGGTGCGCGGGACCCGCACCGGTGCGTCCGTGGGCATGGTCGGCGCGTTCGGCGGCTTGGTCCGTCTCCCGGCGGACGTGCCGAAGCCGGTGCTCGTCGCCTCGACGGACGGCGTGGGCACCAAGCTCCTGGTCGCCATCCGCGCGGGCCGGCACGACACGGTCGGCGAGGACCTGGTCAACCACTGCGTCAACGATATCCTCGTACACGGCGCCCGGCCGATCGGGTTCCTCGATTACTTCGCGACCGGACGGCTCGACGCGGCCGTCGCGGCCGACGTGGTGAGCGGCGTGGCGCGCGGCTGCCGCGCGCACGGGATGCCGCTGGTCGGGGGCGAGACGGCCGAGATGCCGGACGTGTACCGCGCGGGCGAGTACGACCTGGCCGGCACGATCGTCGGCGTCGTCGGCGAGGACGAGGCGCTCCACGGTGACCGCGTGCGTCCCGGCGACGTGCTGGTGGGCTTCGCGGCGAACGGCTTCCACACCAACGGCTACTCGCTGTTGCGCCGCGTGGTGTTCGACATCATGGGGCTCGATGTCGGGGACCCGTTCCCGGCCACGGGCCGCAGCGTGGCGGACGTGTTGCTGGACGTGCACCGCAGCTACTTCGAGGCGGTCTGGCCGGTGCGGCACGCGGTGCACGCGCTCGCCCACATCACGGGCGGCGGCATCCCGGGGAACCTGGACCGCGTGCTCCCGCGGGACGTTGACGCCGTCGTCGCCGCAGGTACCTGGCCCGTGCCGCCGGCGTGCCGCGTGGTGCAGGAGGCGGGCGGGATCGGCGATGAGGAGATGCGGCAGGTCTTCAACCTCGGCGTGGGGATGATCGCGGTCTGTGCGCCGGGCGACGCCGGCGCGGTGCGCGCCGCGGCCGGTGCCGCAGGCGTGGACACCTGGGTCATTGGGACGACCGCGCCGGGCGCCGGCGCGGTCCGCTTCGAGCCGTAGGCGCATGGACGACCGCGCGGCAATCAGGCGAGGGGTGGAGCTGGCATGGCGCGGGTGGGGCCGGGTCGGGGCCAACCCGCTGGTCGGCGCCGTGGTGCTGCGGGACGGGGTGATCGTCGGCGAGGGGTGGCACGCGGAGTTCGGCGGCGCGCACGGCGAGGTCGCGGCGCTGGCGGCAGCGGGGGAGGGCGCGCGCGGCGCGGACCTGGTCGTGACGCTGGAGCCGTGCCGCCACCACGGCAAGACCCCGCCGTGCGCCGAGGCGGTGATCGCGGCCGGCGTGCGGCGCGTGGTCTACGGCGCCGCCGACGTGGACCCGCAGGCGCGCGGCGGCGCGGAGCTCCTGCGCCGCGCCGGCGTCGCGG
>CAYLJK010000321.1:0-3354 GCA_964383975.1 uncultured Gemmatimonadales bacterium
GCGACGGCGATCTCCGCACCGGGCTTCGCGCTGTGGTCGATGACGACGTACACGCGGCCGGGCTTCAGCGCCGCGAAGATCTGGCGCGCACAGCCTGGGAGGATCCGGGCGATCCCGAGCCGCAGCCGGCGAGCGTGGGGGAGGCGCTCGCCGGCCGGGCGTCGGTCAGTCGGGCCGGCGCTGGCGCAGCAGCGTGAGCCCGAGGGCCGAGGCCGCGAGCAGTGCGACCACGCTCGGCTCCGGCACGACCGCGACGATGAAGTCGGTGAAGAAGCTCTCGCCGGGGTTGGCGAAGACCTGCAGCTGGAGAGCCAGGTCGAGATCGCCGCTGAGCCCGTTCAGCGGGTTGCCGAGATCGAGCACGCCATCGTCGAAGAAGGCGAGGATGGACTGCGGCGAGTTGAATTCCTGCAAGTAGACGGTCTGACCCTCCTGGGTCACGCTCAGGCTGACGTTGGAGATCGCGCCCGTCAGGACCGGGTCGAGGAACAGGATCCGCAGCGAGCCCGTCACCGAGATCTGCGAGAGGTCGATCGTCGCCGCGAAGTAGCTCGTGGCGCTGCTGGCGCCGCCATCGGATGGGCTCGCGCCGCCGCCGACCAGACCCAGCGCGAGCGCCGTCGACCCGGCGATCAGGTTGATCGCGTCCGGGTTGCCTGCGAGCGCCGCATGGATGTCCTGCGAGAGCGGCATGCCGGCCCCGAACGCGGCGCCCTCGAGGCCCGCGACATCGACCAGCGCCCCAAGGCCGACGCTCGCGCGAGCCTCGCCGTCCATCAGGCCGATGCCCGTCTGCGACAGACTGAGGTAGAGGGACGTGATCGGGCCCCCGGTGGCAGAGGCGGTGGTCGAGAGCTGTCCGTACGTGGTCGTCTCGGTGTGCGCGCGCGCGACTGCGCGGCCATCGAGGGCGCTCCCGCCGCCGATGCCGCCCGTTGCGGATGCGTACGCAGCGGCGGTTCCCAACGGATTCACCGCATTCGCGACCGCGAGCGCATCTCCGCCCACGCCGCCTGCGCCGCCCGACAGCGACGCCGTGCCCGAGCCGCCCGTGGCGGAGGACTGGGCCAAGGCGCCGTACGAGGGGCCGGCGGAGCTCGCGTTGGCCGTCGAGCTCGCGCCGCCGCCGTTGCCGCCGAGGCCGAGGTCGAAGACCTGGCCGCCGTCCCCGCCGCGCGCGTTGTCGTACGCGCTCGCTTGCGAGTCGGCGAGGGCCGTCGCGCTCGTCGCGCTCGCACCGTGACCCGCCTGCGCGGCGGCATTGGTCGTGTTGAGGTTGCCGCCGTACCCACCGGTCGTTTGGCCCGAGGCGGTCACCGTGATGGCGCTCGCCGAGGAGGTTGCGCTCGTCGTGGCGACTGCGGCGCCGCCGTTGGCGGTGCCATTCAATCCGCTGCCGCCCGTCCCACCGAAGGCGACCCCGGACACGGATACGCCCCCGCCGTCGTTCGTCGCCGACGTACTCGCGCTGGCGCTGCCCCCTGAGCCGGCGACCCCGCTGCCCGAAGTCGAGCCGCCGTTGCCACCCTGTGCGTTGTTGAACAGCGAGAGGGTCCCGGAGAAGCTCTTCGCCCGGGTGAGGAAGCTCGAGGCCGCCCCTGCCGCTCCCACGATCCCGTCGACCGAGCCGCCCGATGCGCCGCCCTGCACGCTCTGCGACAGCACCAGGTCGGCGCCGGCTGACCCATCCACGGCGTCCACGAGTGTCACGGCGGCCCCGGCGCCCGAGACCCCGGATGCAGAGCTGCCGCCCATCCCACCGCTGGCCGTCACGGTGGCGAAGGCGTTGCCAGTTGCGGATGTCGCCAGGACAGGCCCCACCGCGACGGTGCCGCCGGCCCCTCCGCTTCCGGTGCCCGTGCCGACGCCGCCCATGCCGCCCGCAACGAACGCGCTCGCGGTCACGTCGCCAGTCGCGCTGGCGTTGAGCGACGCGCTGGCGCTCCCGCCCGCGCTGCCTCCCAGCGCGCTCCCGCCGCCCGCACCGCCGAGCGCACTCACGGCGGCGTTGAGCAGCTCGAGCGCGCTGGCTGCGAGCGTGGAAATGGCGTTGCCCGCGGCGCCCGCGGCGCCCGTGTCGCTCGAGCCCGCGTTTCCTCCCGTTGCACCTTGCTGGAGGACGACTTGGGATCCGGTCCCGCTGACCGCGTTGGTGATCGAGACGTCGGCGCCGTCGCCGCCCGCCGCGCCGAGTGAGCCAGTGCCGCCCGCACCCCCGGTGACAGTCGCCGAGGCGTTCGCAGAGCCGAGCGCGCTGGCGCTGGCCGCCGTGGCCGAGGCCCCGCCGCCGCTCCCGCCTACGTGGCCGCTCCCGACTGCCCCGCCGCCGTATCCCCCGCCCGCGGACGCGATCGCGTCGGCCTGTGCGCTCCCCGCTGCGGACGCGGATGCGCTCGAGGCTCCGTTCCCGCCGACCCCGCCGTTCCCCGAGCTGAAAGCGAGACCCCCACCGCCGCCGGTGGCGGAGTCGATCGCGAAGGCGCTGCTGCTCCCTCCCGCCGAGGTCGCCGTGCTCGAGCTGGTGGCGTTTCCGCCTGCCCCGCCCGTCCCGCCCGCGAGCGCCTGATACGGGGCGACCCCACCGCCGCTACCGCCGATCGCATTGCCCGACGCGTACGTGGTCGTGCCGTCTGCTGAGGTCGCGGCGGTGGCGCTCACCGTCGCGTTGCCGCCGGCGCCTCCGAAAGAGCCCGCTCCCCCCTCCGCGATACCTCCCGAGCCGCCGTAAGCGACGCCGTCCGCTTCCGCGCTGCCCGTCGCGTTGTCTGCACTCACCTCGCTGCTCGCGTTGCCGCCCGCACCCCCGTTGCCGGAGAAAAACTGGGTGTTCGCCCCCGAGCCGCCGACGGCATTCACCTGCAGCCACAGGAACGCAGCGCTCGTAGCGCGGGTGAGCGAAGAGCTGGCGTTGCCGCCGGAGCTCCCCGGATTGCCGTTCGAGCTCACGTCCCCCGCGCTCCCGCCCGTCGCATTCTGCGCCAGGTAGAGGGAGCCGCTCGTGGAGCCGTCGACCGCGTCCAGCAGCGAAACGTTCTGACCGGGCAGGCCGGAGCCGTAGCCGCTGGCTCCGCCGACCGCGGCGCCGACGACGGTCACCGAGCCCCCGCCCGTGGAGGTGCCCATCACGATGCCGAGGTTGGCCGAGCCGCCCGCCCCGCCACCGGTCAGTCCGCCGCCGGGACCGCCCCAGGCGGCCGCGTTCACCGCCACGTCTCCATCGCTCGTCGCCTGCGCAGACGCCGTCGCGTCACCGCCCGCGCCAGCATCGCCGATGAGCCCGGTCGTTCCGCCGGCTGCCCCGTTGCCGCCGGGGCCGCCGATCCCGCCGGGACCGCCCACGGCGCTGGCGGTGGC